>CAIWRI010000001.1 GCA_903915035.1 uncultured Nitrosomonadales bacterium
ACGCGATTGCGTGGAAATTAAATACCCGTCCACGTAAGTCACTCGGTTTCAAATGTCCGGTTGAACTGTTCATGCCAGACGCTTTTGACTTTAAGCTACATCACGCAGCACTTTTTGCACTTGGTGCTTGAAACCGCCTAGGTTTCGAAAAAACTTTCAACCCAGATATTTATAGGATCGTTGTTTCACCTCGTATTAGGAAAGATTTTTCAGCGTTGGCTGCTATCGGCATTACAGCTCGAACTGAACTGAACTTGAGCAAGGTGAAATTTTGTGACCAAGTTAAACTTGAATCCAATTTGCGCTGGCACTTGGAGCGAGTTATAGCAACGACCTAATATGTCACAATCCTCCCGTATTCGCGATCTTATTGCTATTCTTGAAAATAGTCGTCAGCCTGTTTCTCGTGAACGTTTGCTGGAAGAACTCGGCAGTTCGCTATCAACTTTTAAGCGCGACCTGGCAATACTTCGAAATGAAATGCAGGCCCCGATTGTATGGAAGCGGGGCGAAAACGGTACTCAGCGTGGCTACATGCTGGAAGACAAGGGCTGGAGCAGCGGCAAGCTTGGCTTGCCCAATGCCTGGTTTTCGGCTTCGGAAATCTATGCCCTGCTGATGATTCATGAATTGGCCAGCCATATCGGCCCCGGCCTGCTTACTGAACATCTGCAACCGCTCATTACCCGTGTCACCCTGATGCTCAGTGCCGCCGACGATGCGCCGGAAGCTGTTCGCGCTCGCGTTCGTCTGCTGAGTTCTGCCAGTCGGCGCACTGCTAGTCCACATTTTGAAACGGTCGCACGCGCTGCGGTTAAAAGTCGTCGTCTGAAAATTATGTATTTCACGCGCAGTCGGAACGAGCGTTCAGAGCGCACGGTTTCGCCTCAGATCATCGTTCATTATAAGGAAAACTGGTATCTCGTCGCCTGGTGTCACAAAGCCAACGGGCTGCGCATGTTGGCACTTGATTGCATAAAGGATGCCACAATTTTGAATGAGGACGCACAAATAGCCGCGAAAAACGAAGTGGATGCGATGCTGGGTCGTGACTTCGGCATTTACTCAGGCGGCGAGCGTCAGTGGGCTAAGCTGTTGTTCACCAAAAGACAAGCACCCTGGGTGCAATCCGAGACTTGGCATCCCGAGCAAATCGGCGAATTGAGGGACGACGGCAGTTATCTGCTAACCATACCCTACAGTAATCCGAAAGAGTTGATCCTCGACATACAGCGCTACGGGCCGGATGTTTGCGTTCTCTCCCCGCCTGAACTGCGCCTGGCAGTCGCTCAGCGTCTGCGTGATGCTGCTGCGCAATACGAATAAATTTTACAGGCTCACTTGGCGGGCTACTAGTCGCCGCATAATGCATTTCGTTACAGGAAATCTGGATTTTTTTCAGGAAATATAAACCTGCTCCAGACCGACGGAATTGATGCTGTTTGAGCATAAAAAATCGTCATTAAATTGGGCACTAGAAAATTATAGTTATTCGCAATCTAAATTAAGCTATAAAATCATATTGTTACGATGAAAAAATAGTTGCAAATAACGCTTGTTCGGCCCACGTGCGCTTAGTAACATGGTTTATGTGGTCAGCGGTCAGTAGTCAGTTGCTGTTCGTTGTGTTGTTGTACTGTGCCCCGACTTCGGTCAAGGGGTTTTTTAGGAGAGAAAATGAACAATACAAAGGTGTTATATGTACCAAGGAAATGAAACGCCATACAGTAAGATGCCTGCCTCAAAAACCTTGAAAATAATTGATGAAGAATTAATCAAGAGAGGCACATTTGAAAGAATTGATGAAGCTGATAGAACAAAAGCACAGTTTTTCCGTATCATTTCAAACGGTAAACAATTTGCTATCACTGTGGATAAAATTGACGAAAATACTGGTGAACCTTCGGCTCAACAAACTCGTTTTCTCTTTGAGGAATATCCACCAGAAATTGAAGGTGTTATACGAATCCCTAGAGATGATCAACTCATGGGGGGCGTTTATAAACGATCATTTTCTCACTTAGCTCCTCCTGATCAATTTTCTGTTTTGATTGGTTCTGATTCAGCTCTACGACAGGTGTTAGATTGGTGCACAGGTATCCATATCAAATTGGATCATAAATCTACTCTTAAAATTGAAACGTCATTGGAACTATCGCAACTTACAATGAAAAAAACTAAGAACATTATTCTTTACGGCCCGCCTGGAACTGGTAAGACTTTCAAAACTGCCCAGCTAGCTGTTGAAATCTGCGGCGGTGATGGCGATGTGACTAGAGAAGAACTGATGGAAAGTTACGAACAACTGCGGCAGGATGGGCGAATCAGCTTTGTGACATTTCACCAGTCTTACGGATATGAAGATTTTGTCGAAGGACTACGCCCTGAATCGAAGGATGGACAGGTTACTTACAGTGTACGACCCGGCATATTTTTGCAGGCATGTGCTGCCGCTAAGCTCAGCACCGAGAATCATGTTCTGATCATTGATGAAATTAACCGCGCCAACATCTCAAAAGTCTTTGGTGAGCTAATCACTCTACTGGAACCAGACAAACGCGCAGGAGAAACCAACGCCATTACGGTCAAGCTTCCTTACTCCCAGCTTCCGTTCAGTGTGCCGAAGAATCTATATGTGATCGGCACGATGAATACCGCTGACCGTTCAATTGCCTTGCTGGATACGGCATTGCGTCGGCGCTTCGACTTCGAGGAATTGCAACCAGACTATAAGGTTCTGCCCGAAAAATTAATCGAAGGGGTTGATTTGCGTGCGATGTTGCAGGCTATAAATGACCGCATCGAGTTTTTGTATGACCGGGATCACACTATTGGTCACGCCTACTTTATGCATGTGAATTCGCTTGCTGACCTTGATGTCGTATTTCGCCGCAAGGTGATTCCTCTGTTGCAGGAATATTTCTATGAGGATTTAACCAAGGTGCGTTCGGTACTTAATGATGATAGTGGTGGTTTTTTCAGCAAGAAAGAACTGGCTACACCAAAAGGACTGGATGGGTACGAGCTGAAGTATCGGTACATAACCAGGAGCGTATTTTCTCCTGAAGCCTTCCTGAATATTTACCGCTAACCATCATGGCACTGATTTCTGTTCGTGAGTACAAGTCGCTGAAAATCGGCGAGTTTAATCCCTTCGCCGAAGGAGGTCCGTCGGTGACGGAGCAGCAGGCTGACCTCCTGACTAATGCCAGGGTTACAAATGGACTCGATATATTCAAGTACGCCAATAAAACCTCGCTGACAGCACAGCAATATGTGGGCGTTTTTCAGCTCGGGCCGCACACAGTGGAAGTGCTGCCCAAGATTGACGGGGATGAGCAGAGTGTCAGGCGTAATCTGGTCGCCATGCTGGCAGTCACGCTTGACCTTGATATCAGCGAAGGTGAGGCGGCGCGTGTTGCTACCCAAAATCACGGCATCCTTGAAATTTTGATCAGGCTGTTTTGCGACAAACTTTTTATTCAGGTGCACAAGGGTTTGGTCAGGCGATATGAAGGCCGCGAAGAAAATCTTTCCGTGCTGCGTGGAAAACTGGGAATAGCGGAGCAGGTTCGCCTTAATGCGGCAAATCCTGAACGCCTGTTTTGTCGGTTTGATGAGTTTTTGGAAGATAACCCGCTCAATCAAATATTGAGAGCCGCCATTCGTCAGCTTTTGAAGGTTTCTCGTGAACCGGGGAATCAACGGAAGTTGGCTGAATTGATGCTGGTTTTTGAGGGTGCATCTGACTATCCAAGGCAGTCACTGCCGTGGACTCGCGTCATATTTGACCGGATGAGCGAACGCTATCGGTCTTGTTTCAAGCTGGCCGAACTTTTTCTGAAAAGCATACCGCCCGATGTAACGGGTGGCGCGGTGCATGGCTTCTCGTTGTTTTTTGATATGAACGTCCTGTTCGAGGAATATATAGGCCGAATGGCTGAACGTATTTTTCGACCTTTGGGCTATCAGGTAACTCGGCAAGGCCCGAAGAAACATCTTGCTTTTGATGAAATTAAAAATTGCGCTGCCTTCGCCATGCTGCCGGATGTCGTTGGACAACTGAACGGGCAGTACGCGTGGATCATCGACACCAAGTGGAAAGCGCTTGCCAAAAAAGATTACTGGAAGCGGCAATCAACTGAGCAGAAAGATGTTGTCTCGCAGGCTGATTTTTACCAGATGTATGCCTATGCCAACAGCTACGACTGCCCTGATGTCATCTTGCTTTATCCTCACTACAAGGATGATATGGGACTGAGCGCCGGTGTAAGGGGAAGCTACTTGCTGAACCCGTGGATACAGGAAGCGAATGATAAACAACGCAAGCGCATCAAAGTGGCGACCATCGCTTTATCTGACCTTAAAACAGTACCTGAGCAGTTGAGAAAAATTATTCTGCAAACAAATGAGATTGATATGGATAATTTCAAGATTGCGGACTAGTTTGGCATACCTTAATTCCGCTTCATCGGCGGTCGCTAAATTATTTATACCTGATTTTCCAAATTGATTGAGAGAGGATGTGTTATGAGTTCACTAGTGTGTATCATTATTTTTGTTATGTGTGTCGTGCAATGCAAAAGAAGATATGGACGCAGATACCAGTGTTGCACCAGATGCACCAGCGTTGCTGGCGCCACCCTGAAGGAGCTGGCGCTACCCCGGAGATGCTGGCGCTACCCCGGCGGAGCTGGCGCTACTCCGGCAAAGTTTTGGTTCCCCCTGATAAAGTTTGTGTCGCAATATTGACCTTAATGTTTTTCATCATGGTGATCCTCAAAACCGCTGTTCAAGCCATATCAACCTTGCAAAAGCTTTTTATCCACGAATTGAATCTGGCAGGAATGATATCCCGCCCTACTATTTAGCCGGGTTAAAGCAACCCTGCCTGCTACCTATCAGATAATAACTGCTTACATTAAAAGACACTGATTGACTTACTTAGATGTTAGTGATTAAATTGCCGTGGTTTTTAGCAAGCTAACCATAATCTAATAACAGAGACTAGTTGAAGTCCATTTAGTCGCAGCAAGATAAAACTAACAGGAAATAAAATGAATAAAGATATTCAAGAACGTATCCGTTTACCCGCCTTGCGGGAACTTGTCACTAGTGCAGAAGCTGCGGCAGAATGGATTCAGGACGGCATGACAGTCGGCATGAGCGGCTTCACCCGCGCCGGAGATGCCAAGGTAGTGCCCATGGCGCTGGCTGAACGTGCGCGCAAAGAAAAGTTGCAAATCACACTGATGACCGGTGCATCACTGGGTAGCGATGTGGACAGAACGCTGACGGAAGCGGGCGTTTTGGCCAGACGCTTGCCGTTTCAGGCCGATCCGGTGCTGCGCGCGGCCATCAATCGCGGCGAAGTCATGTTTGTCGATCAGCATTTATCTGAAACGGTTGAGTTGCTGCGCACCCGTCAGATCGCGCCGATCGACATTGCCATTATCGAAGCGATTGCAATCACCGAAACGGGCGCCCTCATCCCCACCACCTCGGTCGGTAATAGCGCCAGTTTTGCGATTCTGGCCGACAAGGTGATCGTTGAAATCAACCTGACCCAGTCGCTTGAACTGGAAGGTCTGCACGACATCTTCATTCCCAAGCACCGCCCGCAACGCGAACCGATGCCACTAATGACGGTACACGACCGGATCGGCAGCACGGCGATTGAGATTCCGTTCGATAAAATTGTCGCCATCGTTATCACCGAAAAACTCGACAGCGCATCCACCATTCTGCCGGCTGATGCAGAAACCGCAGCTATCGCAGCTCATCTGGTCGGATTCTTCAAGGAAGAAGTCAAGCAAGGCCGCCTGACCGATAGTTTGCTTCCCATGCAGGCGGGCATCGGCACTATCGCCAATGCGGTGATGGAGGGATTCATCGACAGCCCCTTCCAGCACCTGACGATGTATTCAGAAGTGCTGCAAGACTCAACTTTTGACTTGTTCGATGCAGGAAAACTTGATTTTGCTTCCGGCTCTTCGATCACCTTATCGACGCAAAAAAGCAAAGAAGTGTTCGGCGACATCGGCAAATATAAAGATCGTTTGATCTTGCGCCCCCAAGAAGTCAGCAACCATCCTGAAATCATCCGGCGTCTCGGCATCATTGCGATCAACACCGCGCTGGAAGCCGATATTTATGGCAACGTCAATTCGACCCATGTCATGGGGACACATATGATGAATGGCATCGGCGGCTCGGGTGATTTTGCCCGCAACGCCTATCTGTCTATTTTTGCAACCAAGGCAGTGGCCAAAGGCGGAAAAATATCCAGCATCGTACCGATGGTGTCGCATGTAGATCATACTGAACACGACGTGGACATCATCGTCACCGAAATTGGCCTGGCTGATTTGCGCGGTCTGGCGCCGAGAGAGCGTGCAGAAATCATCATCAACAATTGTGTCGCCGAACCCTACCGGCAAATGCTGCACGATTATGTGACTGAAGCCAGGCTACGCGGCGGACATACGCCTCACGTGATGGAAAAGGCATTTTCCTGGCATACCCGCTACCGCGAAACGGGCACCATGCTGCCTTGATCTGAGCACTATTTCCGGCAGAGTTTAATATAAAACGCTGCCGGAATCGGCGCAAAGCATTGTCGGGCAACGTGTAGACACTAAATCTATATGCTTTTGAAATCGGCTTAAGCTAAAGGCGCAATTCAGCGTCTGGGCGCACGTCCTCCGGGACGCGTGTTACCGGTACGACTGTCGTTACGATTACCCGTAGGGCGACTGCCATCAGGACGCGCCCCCTTGTGAGCACGGTCGGATCGGACTGAGTTGCGACGTACTTCAGGGAGTTTAGCAGGCTCAGGTGCTTCAGGTACGCTGGTATCTATCCCGACCCAATCTAAAATCTGCGCGACTTCCCCCTCACCCAACTCGGCACTCATACCGCGTTTTAATCTTGGCGGCAAATTGATCAGGCCGAAACGCACCCGCATCAATCGGCTTACCGGCAAACCCAACGCCTCAAAAGTACGCCGCACAATACGGTTGCGCCCTTCTTTCAGCATCACTTTATACCAGTGATTAAATCCTTCGCCACCCTGGTCTTCCAGTCTGTCAAACACAATCGGTCCGTCTTCCAGTTCGACACCGGTCTTGAGCACCTGCTCGATCTGTTCATCGGTCATGCGCCCCTGCACGCGCACTGCATATTCACGCTCGACTGCAAAACGAGGGTGCATCAGGCGATTCGCCAGCTCGCCGGAAGTAGTAAAAATCAACAGTCCGCTGGTATTAAAATCCAGCCGTCCTATCGCAATCCATTTCTGACCGCGCAGCTTGGGAAGTTTGTCGAACACACTGGTGCGCTTCTCGGGATCATCCCGGCTGACAATTTCACCTTCAGGCTTATGATATAAAAGTACCCGTGCGGCATGATCGCGCTCGCCCACACGGATGGTGCGACGTTCGGTTTTTACCAGATCACCCGGCACCACGCGCATTCCCAGTGTGGCAGGTTCCCCATTTACACTGACACGCCCCGCAGCTATCCATTCTTCCATGGCACGGCGAGAGCCGAAGCCTGCCTGAGCCAGTACTTTTTGTAATTTATCGCCTTGCGCGACCTCATGTTCCGCTTCAACATCCAGGTCACTACCCAGTTCAATATTTTGCTCGTTCATACAATTAACTCACGTCTTTCCAGCACAGCCTGCGCCAAGGTACCACTATCCACCTGCTCCAGCTCACCGCCAACCGGCAAACCCCGCGCAATACGCGATACTTTAACACCCATGGACTGCAAAAGGATGGCCAAATAATGTGCGGTTGCATCACCCTCTATCGTAAAATTAGTCGCCAGTATCACTTCGCAGGGATGCTGCTGCACACGCTTAACCAGCCGATCCAGATGCAATTCTTTTGCCCCGATACCATCAAGCGGTGACAGCCTGCCCATCAACACATAATACATACCCCGATAACACAGCGTTTGCTCTATCATCAGCAAGTCAGCCGGCATTTCAACCACGCACAACAACTGTTCATCACGCTTTTCCGAGGCGCAAAGCTCACAAATTGTTTGTTCCGAAAAATTATTACAGCGCGAACAGTGCTGAACATTGCTCGCCGCACGCTGCAAGGAAGCCGCCAGTTGCAAGGCCCCTTTGCGGTCACGCTGCAACAGATGGTACGCCATGCGCTGAGCTGATTTCGGCCCTACACCGGGCAAACAACGCAATGCAGCAATTAATTCATTCAGATACGAAACACTCATTAAAATGGCAGTTTCAGCCCGGGCGGCAAGCCCATACCGGCACCAAAACCGCTCATGCGTGACTCCGTCGTGGCAGCCACTTGTTTGACTGCATCATTCATCGCCAAAACGATCAAATCTTCCAGCATTTCCTTGTCAGCCAGCAAACTATCGTCAATACTGATGCGGCGCATTTCATGCGAGCAGCTCAGCGTCACTTTGACCATACCGGAGGCCGCCTGACCTTCAACTTCTATCGTCGCCAACTCGGCTTGCGCCTGTTGCATATTTTTCTGCATTTGCTGGGCTTGTTTCATCAAGCCGCCTAATCCACCCTTCATCATACGATCACTCCTTATTAAACGGGTTTTATTGAATCTGTTATCAAACTTGCATCCAGCAGCGCTTGAGCTTCCACGACAAATACGTCTTGTGCAATCGAGTCGATCGCCTGAGTCTGCCTTTCCCGGCGAGTCTCATGCTCTATTTTTGCCGGCGTTGCCACCGCTATTTTTCCCAGCACAATGGAGAGTTTTAGCGGTCGCGCAAAATACTCACATAATGCAGCTTGTAAATTATCCGTTGCCATCTTGGTCTGCAAATGCTTGTGCTCTTGCGCCAGACGCAGTACAACTTGCACATCAGAGACCGTCTCCAGCACACAATGCTTGGCTAATTGCTGCGCCATTGCTTGAAGCTTTAAAGCCTTTAGCAAACTGCTCCAGTCTGTCTCACAGGCAGCAGGAATATTGCCCCGAGCTGCCGCAGTTTCCACCACAACCGGCCCTGCTGTCGAAGGCCCAGGACTGACAGACTGCGCACTGACAGCCTGTGAACTGACTGTCCGGGGGAGTCCAACTGAGCGGGGAATGGCAACTTGCGGACCAGCCTGCAAAGACTGACGGGATGGGGAAAAGGCCAGCATGCGCAGCAGCGTCATGGTAAAACCTGCGTATTCATCGGGCGCTAACTCAATCTCGGCACGCCCGTGTATGGCAATCTGGTAAAACAACTGTATTTCTTCAGGCGTAAAATCGTTCGCCAGTGCCAGTAGACTCACTCGTTCCGGTTCATCCTCAGCAATCGCTTTTGGCACAGTCTGCGCCAGGGCG
Source organism: uncultured Nitrosomonadales bacterium (assembly GCA_903915035.1). Classification (GTDB taxonomy): domain Bacteria; phylum Pseudomonadota; class Gammaproteobacteria; order Burkholderiales; family Gallionellaceae; genus Gallionella. The sequence goes on from CAIWRI010000001.1 coordinate 9,339, forward strand.
ATGCGATGCAATAACGAAGCCATATCCTGCAACGCCGAATCAAAAGCGATGCTGCGTGAGGACATACTATCCGCAATAGCGAGCATCGCCATGCCGTCTTTCGCCTGCAAAGCGCGCAGCAGATCAAACAAATAACGCTGATCTATCGCGCCCAGCATATTGCGCATCGCTGTTTCTTCAAGCTTACCCATTGAAAAGGCGATTGCCTGATCGGTCAGACTCAACGCATCGCGCATACTGCCCTGCGCTGCGCGTGCAACCAGATTCAGTGCCGCAATCTCAAATTCAATGTGTTCCTGCTCCAGCACAAATTGCAAGTGACTGACAATCAGCGCGGGAGGCAATTGTTTCAAATTGAATTGCAAGCAGCGCGACAGCACCGTCACCGGAATCTTTTGCGGATCGGTAGTTGCCAATATGAATTTGACATGCGCCGGCGGCTCTTCCAGCGTTTTTAACATCGCATTAAAGGCTGACTTGGACAACATGTGCACTTCGTCGATGATATACACTTTAAAACGTGCTGCGGTCGGCGCATATAGCGCACCTTCCAGCAGTTCGCGCATGTTATCGACCTGAGTATTGGATGCCGCATCCAGTTCAATCAAATCAACAAACCGCCCACTGTCGATTTCAACACAGGCGCTGCACACACCGCAAGGCGTTGCAGTAATACCGGCCAGACAATTGAGAGATTTGGCAAAAATGCGCGCAATGGTAGTCTTGCCTACTCCGCGTGTTCCGGTAAAAAGATAGGCGTGATGCAAGCGGTTTTGTGACAGTGCATTGCTCAGCGCACGGACGACATGTTCCTGCCCCGCCAGTTGCGCGAAAATTTTAGGTCGCCATTTACGTGCGAGAACTGAAGTGACTGACAAATTAGGCTGGACTAGAAATGGTAAATAAAATGGACTTCATTCAGATTGATGCCCTCATTGGGCTCTTTGATGCCGCCATTGGACAGATGCTGAAAACGATAGGCCAGATCGTATTGATGATGATCGCCAAAAGTCACGCCCGCACCTACATGATCACCAAATTGAAGCGAACTGCCAAAACGACGATTTTGATTGATAAAATCCGGTGAAATAAGATGAAAACCAATCGCCGCTTCCAGATAAGGCGAAAGACCGGCCGGGTTTTTCTGTTGTAAACGGAACACTGGCGTCAAGCTTATGTCCGTGATCGTTTGATTATTACCAAAACGACTGTGTCCTCGCCATTGACCTGCCATGGCTTCCCAGAAGCCAGACACTTGCCAGTCTCCTTCGGTAAACCACTGACGGTCAAAGTTAAAAACAGCACCAATACGGGCAACATTGGTGTCCATGCCACGTCCTGCCTCAACGGACAGTCCGTCCATGGCCAATACACTACCACTGAAGCATAGTGCACAAAGAAAACAGCCTACCTTCTTCATTCTCACTCTCCTTCAATGGCTTCACATAAGGAGGCGAGCCTTACCCCCGGCACTTGCAGTAATTAGCTGTGGCTGCTTCCTTCCGGACCTGACCAGATTCACTACCCTGCAATGCGGGGAGACCCGCCAATTCATTACAAAGCTTGCCAACGCAACGCTTTAAAAAACATTTATTCGCACAACGATTATACAACCGGAATGATTTTCCATTTTGCCGGTCCTGTTTCATGTATCGAGTTACCTTGCGTATCCACCGCAACGGTCACAGGCATATCTTCCACTTCAAATTCATAGATTGCTTCCATCCCCAAATCGGCAAAGGCAATTACTTTCGCATGACGAATGGCTTTTGAAACCAGATAAGCTGCGCCACCTACTGCGATCAAAGACACTGCTGCATGTTTTTTGATTGCTTCGATAGCGATTTTACCACGTTCCGCCTTGCCTACCATACCCATCAGGCCGGTTTTCGCCAGCATGGCTTCAGTATACTTGTCCATGCGGGTTGCTGTGGTCGGACCTGCCGGACCCACCGCTTCGCCTTCTACCGGATCAACAGGTCCGACATAATAAATGAAGCGCCCGTTAAAATCTACGCCTTCCGGTAATTTTTCTCCACGTGCGAGCATTTCTACAATGCGTTTATGTGCAGCATCGCGTCCGGTGAGCAACTTCCCGGAGAGTAACACAGTATCGCCTGGTTGCCACGTGGCAATTTGCTCACGCGTGATCGTATCAAGATTAACGCGCAATGCATCAGCCGCAGGTTGCCACTGCACATCCGGGTAATCTTCCAGCTTGGGTGGCACAAATTCAGCACGGCCCGTACCATCCAGTTCAAAATGGATATGCCGGGTCGCCGCACAATTAGGGATGATCGCAATCGGTTTGGATGCGGCATGCGTTGGATAATCGAGTATTTTTACATCCAGAACGGTGGTAAGACCGCCCAGACCTTGCGCACCAATGCCCAGCGCGTTAATTTTATCAAACAGCTCAATGCGCAGTGCTTCAATGCGATTTGCAGCACCTCGTGCTTTCAATGCAGGCATATCTATGTCATCCATCAGGGATTCCTTGGCCAGCAACACCGATTTTTCAGCAGTGCCACCAATGCCTATGCCCAACATGCCCGGCGGACACCAACCGGCCCCCATACCCTGCACGCTTTGCAATACCCATTCGACGATATCATCGCCGGGATTAAGCATCTTCATCACTGATTTATTTTCCGACCCCCCCCCCTTGGCCGCAATGCGCACTTCCACCTTATTGCCCTGCACCAGCTCGACGTGCACCACTGCCGGTGTGTTGTCACGGGTATTCTTGCGCTCGCCGGCAGGATCTGAAACGACTGATGCGCGCAGCACATTATCCGGATTCAGATAGGCGCGGCGAACGCCTTCATTAACCATTCCGACGATATCAAGGTCAGCCTGCCATTGCACCTGCATACCTACACGCACAAACGCAACGACAATACCGGTGTCCTGACAAATCGGGCGATGGCCCATCGCACACATGCGCGAGTTAGTCAAAATCTGCGCCATCGCATCTTTTGCCGCCGGCGACTGCTCACGCTCATAGGCATTTGCCAGCGCCTGAATAAAATCGGTTGGATGATAGTATGAGATGAACTGCAAGGCATCAGCGATGCTTTCAACAAAATCCTGCTGGCGAATCACGGTCATAATTATTCCCTTTTAAAATATGTATCAATCATATCATCAATTCGCTGACTTACCACCATTCCGTCAGCTCACCATTCACATAACCACGGCTCTCCAGCAGACGTCTGCGGTAATCAGCAAAAAGTACAAATTAATAATGCAAAAAAACCGCCCGTGATATTCAGGGCGGTTTCATAAGCACTAGCGGTAAATTACAGGCCGCGTACGTTGCGCTTGCGCTCGTTTTCAGTCAGGAAACGTTTGCGAACACGAATCGAAATTGGAGTGATTTCAACCAGTTCATCATCGTCAATAAACTCAACAGCGGATTCCAGCGTCAGGCGTACAGGCGGTGTCAGGCGAACTGCTTCATCGGTGCCGGAAGAGCGCACGTTGGTCAACTGCTTACCCTTGATCGGGTTGACGATCAGATCGTTGTCACGGCTGTGTATACCGATAATCATGCCTTCATACAGCTTGTCGCCGGGAACGACGATCATGCGACCGCGATCTTCCAGTTTCCACAGCGCATAAGCGACGGCATCACCTTGTTCGGATGAAACCAGCACGCCGTTGCGGCGACCCGGCATATCGGCCTTAACCGGTGCGTAATCATCAAACACATGCGCCATGATACCGGTACCGCGCGTCAACGTCATGAATTCAGATTGAAAACCGATCAGTCCGCGTGCAGGAATACGGTATTCCAGACGCACACGACCGTGACCATCCGGCTGCATATCCTGCAGATCGCCACGACGACGACCCAACTCTTCCATCACTGCGCCCTGATTTGCATCTTCCACATCGACGGTCAGCATTTCAAAAGGCTCGCATTTTTCACCTTTGATTTCACGGTAAACAACACGCGGTTTGCCCACGCCCATCTCGAAACCTTCACGACGCATGGTTTCCAGCAAAATGGTCAGATGCAATTCACCGCGACCTGACAGCAGGAACACGTCGGTGTTATCGGTTTCTTCGACGCGCAAGGCCACGTTAACCAGCAATTCCTTGGTCAGACGATCCCGAATCTGGCGACTGGTGATCATCTTGCCTTCCTGACCACACAATGGTGAGGTATTCACCATCAAATTCATGCTCAGGGTAGGTTCATCAATCTTGGGCAGCGGCAGCGCTTCAGGGCGGCTTACATCCGCAATCGTTACACCGATACCGATTTCGTCGATACCGTTAATCAACACGATGTCGCCGGCCATGGCTTCATCCAGCAATACACGTTCGATACCACGGAAACCCAGCACCTGATTAACGCGCGCCTTCTTCGAAGACTTGTCGCCATTCATGACCATAACTTCCTGGCCCGGACGGATCTTGCCGCGTGTTACACGACCCACGCCGATACGACCGACGAAACTGGAATAATCCAGTGCGGAAATTTGCAATTGCAATGGCTCTTCCGTCGCAGCAACGGTAGGTGCATGAACATGGTTTAACACCACATCCAGCAACGGGAACATATTATCAGTCTCAGCCTCAAGATCGGTCTTGGCATAACCCATCAATGCGGACGCGTAAACCACCGGGAAATCCAGTTGTTCGTCGGTCGCGCCCAGCTTGTCGAATAAATCGAAAGTCTGATCAACCACCCAGTCCGGACGCGCACCCGGCCTGTCGATTTTGTTGATTACCACGATAGGACGCAGACCCAGCGCCAGTGCTTTCTTTGTGACAAAACGGGTTTGCGGCATAGGACCGTCAACGGCATCCACCAGCAGCAGCACACCGTCAACCATACCCAGCACGCGCTCAACTTCACCACCGAAGTCGGCGTGGCCCGGTGTATCCACGATATTAATATGCACACCCTTGAATTCGACAGCACAATTCTTCGCCAGAATGGTAATCCCGCGTTCCTTTTCTAGGTCATTGTTGTCCATCACACGTTCAGCAACGTGTTGGTGAGCGGAGAAAGAACCTGCCTGGGACAGCAGTTTATCAACCAGAGTAGTTTTACCATGATCGACGTGAGCGATAATGGCGATATTGCGAAGTTGGCGTGACATGGAAACAGCCTTGCTAGATGTATGGGGGGCGCATTCTACCACATGCAGCCGTGCATTTTTTGCTAACCATCAATTTGCGGTGAACCCGCCCTGCTTCAGCCCTTGTTATCCAGACATAATACGGCTTACCAACTGATGTTATGCATCAGCTATAAAGGCTTAACGGGTGCTGCCACCATAGGCTGCAAAGCCGGCACCAGCGCTTTGAGCAACTGCACGGTCATAGCGCGGGTAAAAGTATAATCAGCTGCATAAGGTTCATGCACGTAAGCGGTAATCGTACCAAAAAAACGGTCTCCAATTTCAAACACAAAAGTCGCAGAACGGTTTACCGCGCGCGATTCAATCAGCCTGCCATTTGCCGCATAGCTGACAAAACGCTGATCGCCGGTGCCGGTTTTCCCGCCGATTTCAATCATCGTGCCGTTGTTTTGGGTAAATCCGCCCTTCAAACGCACCCCCGTCCCGCCTTGCACCACATCAGTCAGTGAACGCCTTACAATCCGGGTGATTTCTTCCGGCAAAACCCGTACACCGGCGGCAGGCTTATATACAAAATCAGTCTCGTAAGGCGTGCCTTGCGCAAACTGCAAACTGTCGATTTTTCCGGCCGGCATCAGCATGCCGTCATTGACGATGATGCCCATCAGCTCCGCCAGCGAGGACGGACGATCCCCCGATGCGCCAAGGGCACTGGCAATTGAGGGCGTCAGTGCTTTAAACGGATAACCCAGATGACGCCAGTCGGCGGCAATATCTTCAAAGGCATCAAGCTCCAGCATTTGATGAATGCGCGATTCCTGAGTCATTTTATTGTGCGTCTTGAACAGCCATTGGTACACCTCCTGACGCTGATCTGCACTGGCCGTAAAGATTTCCGACCGTGTCGCCGCCGGGTGATGCTGCAAATAGCTCACCAGCCATAATTCCAGCGGATGAATACCGACCAGATACCCTCTGTCTGTCAGCGAAAATTGATCAACAGCGTATTTGTCATACAAGCCTTGCAATATTTCACGGCTAGTCGCCACATCCTGCGCCTGCATGAAAGCGACAAAGTGCGCAAAATCCGCATCGGGCTTCAGACTGCGAAACAGTATCGTCAGACGCTTAGGCTGATCACTCATCCCGTCTATCAATATCTGCTCGCGCTCAGCCGGCGTTTTTCCCTTGTATTTCTTATAAAAACGTAACAGATACTCACGCCCTTCCTTGTCCGCAAAACGCGATAAAGCCATTTGTCTGACTGAATCGTCCGATGCGCTCAGGGAAACTGCGGGAAGTTTGGATTTACCTGCCTCATCCAGAGGATCAGTCAGGTTTTCAATACCTGCCAGAGAAGTTTTATGCTCGTAATGGCGCACCACGTCGCGCATCAGCCGCACAAACACCAGATTCACTGAATGCTGAAATCCTTCCCTGACCGTCATGATGCGACTGTTTTCTTCGGGGTCAAAATTTTCGAACCGCTGTACGCCCCCGCCGGTAAAAAACGCCTCGGACGGATTACCTGAATAGGTGCGCAGCATGGCGGCTTCGAGTGTATCTGGCAAATTGCTGTGTGGATATGCGCCAAAATAATTCAAGGCCCACAGGCTGATCACATCATGCTGATCCGGATGTAGCTTGCTCAACTGCACGGCGTCCAGCTCCGCATAACTTGCATGCAGTGTTTTAATAATTTCCAGATAAGTAATCAGTGTGCGCAGCTTGGCTGTCGAACCAAGATTAAGCCTCGCACCGCTGTTGATATCGAAAGGCTGATCCAGATTATCGGTTTGCACGCGCAACAGGTTCGCTTTGTCGGTTCGCTCAAACAGGGTAAAGCTGAACGCCAAACGCTGGGTATTGTCCTTAGTCTGCAGCATATTATTGCCGTATAAACCGGCAGCGCGGGCACCTTCCGGCTCACGCACGCGGATCAACATGTCTGTGACGGCACGCTGTGCATCACCATCCAGCGTGGTATGCACCGACAAATCCAACCGGTCCAACGCATAAAAACGAGGTACATGCAGCGAGTTCGAAAGGTCGGTGCGCAGCAAATTGGCAGCCTTGCGTATTACAAAAGAAACCTCAGGCTCGGCAATGACTTGCTGAGTCGATTTTAATGGCAGCGGCAAGGCGGCTTTGAGCAGCGCCTTTGAAATCACGCCTTCGCTGGCCAGCAATTGCAGATGCTGATTGGTTTTTTGCAATAACAGCGGCGTGCCTTCACGCAAATAATAGGAAGGACGTCGCTGGGCGATCATCAATGACAAGGCCTGTTTATAGATCTGCGCCTTGTTTTGGTCATCCGGCCCGCTTTTAAGTGTTTCATTGATCAGACTAAAATCTCGCCCGTACCATGCCCGCATGCCATCGGCAAAACCGTTCACTTCACCATAACCGGCAAGTGCGGACAGCGGAACCGTGTTGAAATAGGCCACGACCGCCTGGCGCCGGCTGGTCATATTATTCTCACCATATAAATAGGCGCGTATTGAAGCTGACTTCATCTGTAACAGCTTTTCACGGGCAGAAGTGGTGCGCCCGTCAGGTGAATGACGATATTTTTCGATTTGCGTGATCAGCGTGCTGGCACCCGGCGTGCTATGTGACGGAATAACGACATGAACTGCCTGATCGAACACAGCCCGGTTAAGCCGGCTCCAGTTAACCGCAGGGTTGCGCATTGGATAACGCGTGTCCAGCAACTCCCTGTCTTCAATAAACAACAGCGTGTCAGTCAGCAGTTTGGGTACCGCGTCAAAGTCTGCATAGATATGCGCTGGTGATTGAACCGAATACAGCAATTGCTGATGGCTTCCATATAACACCAGTCCCGCCTGATCTTTTTCCGCATAAATCGGTGGCAAAGACAGATTCAGCATGGCAGGCGACATACGAACCTGCCGGGACACGACAAATTGCTGCGCGGCTAACAGCTTGGTAAATTCCGCGATACGGGTATAACCTAAGCGCTCATCATAGGGTCCGTAGGCCGGAAATCGTATCGCCGGGCTGATACCGTCCGCCAGCTTATAGTTCAGTTGTTTTGCAATAACGGCAAAATAATGCGCCTGAAACTGCGAAGTGTGCATTTCATAGTAAATCATTACACCTGTTGCCAAGGCTAAGGTCAACAGTGTGGATGACAGCAGAAATTTCAGAAAAGTTGCAAGTGACTTCACAGGGAATCGCCTGAATAGTTTAGCTGCCGGCGTATTCCTACACAAAAGTACGAATAAAAAGCTTCAGAATAATAACATATATGATGCTAAAAAAGCACTGTATGAAGTTTGTCAAGTAAAAGGTTCGTATCAGCGCCCCGCACGCAGCCTGGCCAGCTTGGCTTTCAATTCAGGCAGTATGGCAGCCACCGCTTTTTCGCCTTCCAGTATTGCCAGATGCCGGTCATCCAGATTGCCCTGACCAATATCGCGGGTAACCGGGCGGATCACGATATCGGCATTGAGCAGCTCATACTGGTTAATGGTCTGACTCATAATATCGAAGGACTGCATCAATATATCGACAGTAGTCTCAGTGGGATTATTTTTAGGCTTATTGGAAATATTCACGGCGATTACAAAATCCGCGCCCATGGCACGCGCTTCGGAGACGGGCACAGGTTCAACCAGGCCGCCATCCACATAACTGCGGCCGTTAATAATCACGGGCTGAAATACTCCGGGCACAGCGCAGGAAGCACTCACCGCCATGCCGGTGTTACCGGTACGAAAGACGATTTTCTCGCCGCTTGCCAGATCGGTTGCAACTGCGGCAAAAGGACGGCGCAGCTTTTCCATCGGCACATTCTTTACCGCCTGATTGATGTAAACCTGCAAGGGCTTGCCGGTAAACAGACCCCGGTTGGGCCAGGACCAGTCAACCACCTTATCCTGCTTCATCGGAATGGACATTTCCTGCAACTGAAATCCGCTATAACCTGCCGAATACAGTGCGCCGATGGCCGAACCGACACTGGTACCTACGATAATATCCGGGATGATGCCCTGCGCTTCGAGCGCTTTGATGACGCCGACATGAGCAAAACCGCGTGTACCGCCTCCGCCCAACACCAGCGCAATTTTAGGTGCTGCATGAGAAACAGCGGGGATCGCAACTTGCCGGGGCTGCGTTACGCAGCCTGTCAACATAAACAACAGGACTAAAGCACGAAAATTAATCATTGGATTCAGTTTGAACCGGCTTGCGATGCATAAACAGAGCCGGAATCTGGCGGTCAGGCTTGCTTATCTGCGCGGCCTGAGGTTGTACAGTGATGAGTTTGCCAGGCGCCGGCACATAAGGCTTGTTGAACCAGGCGTCGTGCACCGGCCTTTTAGAGGCAGGTGCTTGTGGTGCGCGTAGCTTGACATGATGTTCACCCGATGAGGGATGAGACTCAGCGCGCGGAGTGGCGCGCGGCTTTGCCAATACCAGCGGTTCAGCCCGTTGAATTTGACATTTGATCAGTTTTTCGATTTCCACCAGGTACTTTTCTTCTTCGGGCGACACCAGCGAAATCGCATTGCCGAATGCCCCCGCCCGCCCGGTACGACCGATGCGGTGCACATAATCTTCAGCGGCACTGGGTATCTCGTAGTTAATCACCATCGGCAACTGATCAATATCAAGACCGCGCGCGGCCACATCAGTGGCAATCAGCACGGTTATTTTGCCGGACTTGAAGGCTTCCAGCGCCTGCATACGTTCCAGTTGTGTCTTGTCGCCGTGAATTGCATCCGCTGCAAAACCTTCGCGATGCAACTGACGTGCAATCCGGCTGGCGGTCAACTTGGTTTTGGTAAATACCAGAGCTTGAGTCGCGTTGCTGCCGCGCAATAACTCTGCCAGCAGCGCATGTTTTTCATCGTGGCCGACCAGATAGACCTTCTGCGTGACATTTTCAGAGGTCGCATTGCTGCGCGCTACTTCGATCAATTTCGGGTCAACCAGAAAGTCGGTCGAAAGTTTTTTTATTTCAGCCGAGAAGGTCGCCGAGAACATCAGATTCTGCCGCTGTTTCGGCAGTAGCGCCAAAATACGCTTCAAATCCGGCATAAAGCCCATATCCAGCATGCGATCCGCTTCATCCAGCACCAGCATTTGCACCTGATTCAGCTGCACGGTTTTTTGCTCAATGTGATCAAGCAATCGTCCCGGTGTTGCCACCAGAATTTCCACACCGGTTCTCAAGTGAGGCGTCTGTGTCTTGATATCAACCCCGCCGAACACCACCAGCGATTTCAAGTGACTGTATTTCGCATAGGCTTTCACACTGGCTTCGACCTGAATTGCCAGTTCACGGGTAGGCACCAGAATCAGCGCACGCACCGGATGGCGCGCGGGAGAAGGACTCGGAGTCGCGAATGCCATCAGTTTTTGTAACATAGGCAAGGCAAATGCGGCCGTCTTGCCGGTACCCGTCTGCGCACCCGCCATCAGATCGCAGCCTTCCAGCACCATCGGGATGGCCTGTGCCTGTATCGGAGTCGGGGTGGTATAACCGGATTCGGTGAGCGCTTTCAAGATTTCAGGCGCCAGATTCAAGTCTGCAAAATTCTTCAATATTTTATCTCTTTACGGTAACCTGGAATGGCAAAACTGCCTGCATTATACGCCCATTGCAAAATTACCTAGCACAACTGCATTACATCCATAAAACGCCGTTATTTTTAATCTGTGACAGGATAATTTGGCACTTTCTTCCAAGTTTTGCTAGAGTCTCACCCTAGCCATCAAACTATACACCCGCCATGAGCAATGCAGATCCCGTCGAAATCGAAAAATTTTCCCAACTGGCCCATAAATGGTGGGATACACAAAGTGAATTCAAACCGCTGCACGATATCAATCCCTTGCGCCTGAACTATATCGACCATCTGGCGCAGCTCACGGGAAAGAAAGTTTTAGACGTGGGATGCGGCGGTGGAATATTGTCGGAGAGCATGACTGGTTTGAATGCTGCCGTCACAGGAATTGACCTGTCTGACAAGGCACTGCAAGTGGCAAAACTGCATTTACTGGAAAGTGGAAAACAGGTTAACTATCGCAAAATCGCGGTAGAAGACATGGCAATTGAGTGCCCCGCCTCTTTCGATATCGTCACCTGCCTTGAAATGCTCGAACATGTGCCCGATCCTGACAGCGTGATTGCATCCTGTGCGGCCCTGGTCAAACCGGGTGGCTGGATATTTTTCTCAACACTGAACCGCAATCCCAAATCTTATCTGTTCGCAATACTCGGTGCGGAATATCTGTTGAACATGCTGCCGCGCGGCACACATGACTACGCAAAATTTTTAAAACCCTCCGAATTATCACAATCCTGCCGCGACGCCGAACTGACCGTGATCGACCTGACAGGCATGAGCTACAACCCGTTCTCCAAAGCATATTCTCTCGGAACGGATACCAGCGTGAATTACATGGTAGCTTGTCGTCGTGAATAACCCCCTCTCCTCCTCCCTCGCGCAATGGAGAGGGGGGAGCGCCAGTGCGGAAGAGCGTATCGTCAAAGCTGTTTTGTTTGATCTGGATGGCACCTTCGCCGATACCGCGCCCGATCTTGCGGCTGCATTAAACTTTGTCAGGGCGGCGCGTGATTTACCGCCGTTGCCGCTGGAAGTGCTACGCCCGCAAGCTTCTCACGGCTCGGCAGGTCTGCTTAAAATCGGCATGAACATCACACCGGATGCGCCCGGTTACGACGATCTGCGCGAAATTTTTCTCGACCATTACACCAACAATATCTGCGTGCATACTGAAGTTTTCAGCGGCATGAATGAGTTAGTTGAAAAACTGGAACAGCGCTCTATCCCCTGGGGCATCGTTACCAACAAGCCCCACATTTATACAGTCCCGCTGATGCAGGCACTGGGCTATGCTGATCGCGCAGCCTGTCTTGTCAGCGGCGACACTTGTGCAAAGGCAAAACCTTATCCTGAACCGATGCTAAAAGCCTGTGAAATCATCGATGTAGCGCCAGAAACATGTCTTTATCTCGGGGATGACTTACGCGATATGCAGGCTGCCAATGCCGTCCTGATGCGTGGCGTGATCGCGCGTTACGGCTACATCAGTGCCGATGCGCAACTCGACAAATGGGGAGCGCATGCAATTATTGATCATCCGATGGAACTTTTGAAGCTGATCCCGCTCTGAGTCTGTTATAATAGATCATACAACGGGGACGACATGGCTTCGACGTGGGTTGCAAAGCAAAGCAGGGCATACCGAGGACCAGTAACCTCGTAAATCAACTGGAAAAAACTAGTCGCAAACGACGAAAACTACGCTTTAGCTGCTTAAGGCAGCTAGACCTCACACCATGCTGTCTGTGGAGTGGCTCAAAGTCGCAAGACTGAGATGAGTGAGGTAAATTACACAGAATCGTGTCGTGCAGGGTCACTTTGTACGAAGCTAAAACTAAGGTGACTAGTCCCGTACCAGCCCGCCAGTTGGCGTGTCCGGGATTAAATCAAATAGCATGGCTAAGTATGTAGAACTGCCTGTAGAGTACTTGCGGACGCGGGTTCAATTCCCGCCGTCTCCACCATCAAAACAAAAAGCTCACCCTTGCGGTGGGCTTTTTGTTTTGATGTGTCGAAAACCGACAGGATTGAATCCGCGTCCGGGACGGGCGCGGGGTTGCAAGCGTTAAGAATACAGCACCTGCGTGCTGTTTCTAGCTTGCAGCGCCCATATGCATGCAGGCATATGGGCTGGTCAGGATGACCAATTCCCGCCGTCCCACCAAAAACGATAAATCAGCCCCCCTCGCAGGTGGCTTTTTTATTGGATATTATCGCATAAAATAGCATATATTCAATGATTTACGACAAAAATAAGTAGATTTTCAATCAGTCATGGTAAGACACCCGAAACGGCGGCGTTTCGAATGAGCGTTGAGAGTGCTTCAATGGCGTTATTTAGCGAGAGGCGATCCAATAAATACTGCCAGAAGGAAATACCCAGCTTGCGACAGGTTTTTTTAAGCTGGCAAATGTATCGCGACGTTGACGCACGAAGTCACTGCGTGTTCCGCCGCTGATTTTGCGTTTTTTGACCTAATCGCGAATGTCCGTTTGGCTGCCGTTGGTATGCAGCGGAATTTCCGGTCGGAGCAACACCAGTAACAATTGGTGCGCTCAAAAACCAAGTGCAACATTTTTAGAGGAGAATGTTGCATGGGAAAAATTTACAAGCAGTTGAGTATCGAAGAGAGAACAATGATTCAGACACAGCTATCAATGGG
>CAIWRI010000002.1 GCA_903915035.1 uncultured Nitrosomonadales bacterium
AAAAGTGCTCTTTGCAACCCGTAATTTGCCAAAAAATTCATAAAACATCAACTTAATCAAAGGAGTATCGTTTATGTCGAAAACTTCATACCTGCCACACGACGAACAGGTGGGGCAATGGAGCGATGTGGTCAGCATCAAGGCCGTCAGCTAAGCATCTCAAGTCAACTATGGCGGCCATTCGCCGCCACCGGTCATTCCGGGTAGGCTATGCAAAAGGCATTCAGCAGCGACTTGCTGCTATCTCGGCCTTATTCCTTTGACAAAGAACCCGACATACTTGAAGCCCTGCATCCTTACCTTTTCGGCCTAAAAATTCGCGACTGCAGCAGTTACAGACTATTTTCCAACTGATGCGTGCAGTCCAGCGCGGCCAGCTTGTAACATTCAGCGAGCGTCGGATAGTTGAATACATTGGCCACCAGATCGCGCACCGTGCCGTTCAGGTTCATCACCAGCTGCCCGATATGGATAAGTTCGCTGGCCTGCTCGCCGACGATATGCACACCAAGCAATTTTTCATTGCGTGTATCCACGATCAGTTTCAACATTCCCTGCGCATCACCGATAATCTGTCCGCGTGCACTGTCCCTGAAATAAACGCGACCGACCAGATAAGGGATATTTTCCTGCTGCACTTCCTTTTCGGTCTTGCCCACATAGGAAATTTCAGGGATGGTATACACCGCCATGGGCAAATTTTCCGCCATGACATGCTGTTCGCCGCCGAAGGCATACAATACTGCGGCACGCCCCTGCTCCATGCCGGTTGAGGCAAGTGCGGGACGCCCGATCAAATCGCCCACTGCAAAGATATTGGCGACATTGGTCTGAAAATGCTGATTGACTGCTATCCAGCCGTCTTTTGCAACGATGCCGGCACGCGCGACTTGCAGGCCCGCACTGTTAGGCTCCCGTCCTTGCGCATACAGCACAGCATCAGCATGGATGGTCTTGCCGCTCTCCAGCGTCGTTCGCGTGCCATTTTCGACACAGCATATTTCTGCGACGCGCTCCTGCATATAAAATTTAACACCCATATCGAGAAAACTGTCAGCCAGCACGGCGACGACATCCTCGCTTAAATATTCAAGCAACTGCGCATGACTGTCCACCACCGAAACTTGTACGCCCAGCGCGGCAAAAATAGAGACGAATTCGCAGGCAATCACACCGCCGCCGACCACCAGCAAGCTGTCCGGCAAATGACGTAAATTCAAAATGGAGGTCGAATCCAGTACGGTTTTTTTATCGAAGGGAACATTGCCCGGGCGCCGCGGACGGGAACCGCTGGCCAGCAAAATGACATCCGCCGTGATGTTGCGGATATTGCCGGCAGGATCGACAACCTGGAGTGTATGTGCATCAACGAACGAGGCCTCACCCGGAATCAGCGCGACGCCGGAGCGCAACAGTCTTTGCAAAATGACCGATTCCTGCTGGGCGATCACACCTTGCTTCCTGCGCACAGCATCTGCCAGCAGGCCATGACGACTGCGACCATCATGCGCCTGACGCATTCCGCCGGAGCGGGTCAACTGGTAAGCCACTTCACGCAGTGCCTTACTCGGAATAGTGCCAGTTTGCAAGCCGGCGCCGCCCAACTGGGGTTTACGTTCAATGATCGCCGCTCGTTTGCCCATGTGAGCCGCCTGCCAGGCAGCGTGTTGACCGGCAGGGCCGGAGCCGATAATGAGTATGTCGTAGTCCATGCGCATTTCCATAGTATTTATCCCGGACGAATACTACCCCAATTTGACGGCAAGGGCTCATCCATATCCGCAATCCGGGTAAGAAAAGCGAAGAAATGCAACGTTTTTTTTCGTAACCCCCGCCGGAGAATCGACCCGCCGGAAGGGCCGGACGACATGAATTTCCTGAGGCTTTTGCAGGCATTGATCAAACTGTCCGGACTGAACTATCAGTAACGACTTAGCTGGTTCGTCAATCCTGAGAGCTGAGAATTTGCTGATAATTACAAACCATGTTACTGTTATTCCGTATTCTACCCCTCTAATATTTTCATCTGGGATTAACCATGACTTACTGCCTTGCCATCAATGCGGAAACTGGCTTTGTGCTCTGTTCTGACTCGCGCACCAACGCCGGCTTTGATAACATTTCGACTTATTCAAAGATGCATACTTTCGCCTGGCCGGGCAACAGAGTGTTCGCGCTGCTGGCATCAGGCAATCTGGCCACCACACAATTAGTGGTAAAACGTCTGCATGCGGATCTTGCCAGTGGAGCCAGCCCTAATTTGCTCAGCGTCAACAACATGCATGAAGCGGTAGATTATGTCGCGACGGTCAGCAGTCACGTACAAAATATGCATGTAGTGAGAGATGGCGGAAAGGTCAATTTTGAGGCTACTTTTATTCTGGCAGGGCAAATAGGATCAGATCGCCATGAAACACTGATGATCTATCCGCAAGGAAATTATATACACGAGTCCAGTGAACACCCGTATTTGCAAATCGGCGAAATTAAATACGGCAAACCGATTCTGGACCGGGTGATCAAGCGGGATATATTGCTCGAACGCGCCGCCCGTTGCGCCTTGGTGTCGATGAATTCGACCGTGCGCAGCAACCTGACCGTAGCACCACCGATTGAATTGCTGGTTTACCGCAAAGACAGTCTGTGTATTACACACAAGCTCAGCCTGGCTGAAAATGATGACTTTGCCAGACAGCTGTCCGAAGTCTGGAATCAAGGTCTGGTCACGGCCTTACAAAATCTGCCGAAATTTGACTGGGAACTTTCAGACGCAGCGGTTGTTACTGATAACGCGCTCAAATCAGCAAAATAACCGCCTTTTGAGCGGTTCATCATTAAGCTCAGCGCGTGTTGAGCTTAATGAATCCGGCAACCAACCAGTCAGGGTTAAAAGCATGCACTAATTTGGGGCTTTATGCACCAGCAAAGCGCCCAACCAGCAGTCCATTCGCAATGATTATTCACAACACCTTGATTATAAAACCACATTAATATGGCATGAATTATGCTATCTTGTAAGTAGGCTTAAATCAATTGACGGAAGTGAATGATGAAAATTGCTTATGATGAAATGTATGCACCGGATGGCTCGGTGCGTAAGAATTACCAGGAATATTCAAAATGGCTCCAGGCCATGCCGGCTGATGTGATCGCACGCAAACGCGAAGCCGCAGATGTCGCGTTCCATCGTGCCGGGATTACTTTTGCCGTTTATGGCGAAGCTGAAAGCCAGGAGCGACTGATCCCGTTTGATATTGTACCGCGCATCATTCCAGCACATGAATGGACTCGCCTTGAGTCGGGACTGCGCCAGCGCGTCAAAGCGCTGAATGCTTTCTTGCACGATATTTATCACGATCAGGAAATTATCAAGTCAGGCCGCATCCCCGCTCAGCAAATTCTCGGCAATAGCCAGTTTCGCCACGAAATGGTCGGCGTAGATGTGCCTGAACAGATTTACGCGCATATTGCCGGTGTCGACCTGGTACGTGCCGACCATGGCAAGCAACTCGGTGAGTATTATGTGCTCGAAGACAATTTGCGCACGCCGTCAGGCGTCTCTTACATGCTGGAAAATCGCAAGATGATGATGCGATTGTTTCCTGATTTGTTCACCCGTCAAAAGATTGCGCCTGTTGAACATTATCCGGATATGTTGCTCAACAGTCTGCGCTCGGTCGCACCCAAAGGCGTCACCAACCCAAACGTGGTTGTGCTGACACCGGGTCAGTACAACAGCGCCTATTTTGAGCATGCCTTCCTGGCTCAGCAGATGGGCGTCGAACTGGTAGACGGCCTTGACCTGTTTGTCTTGAATGAAATCGTCTATATGCGCACCACCGAGGGACCGCTGCGCGTGGATGTGATTTATCGTCGGATCGACGATGATTTCCTCGATCCGAAAGCGTTTCGCCCTGACTCCATGCTGGGCGTAGCGGGCTTGTTCTCAGCTTACCGGGCGGGCAATGTCACGCTGGCAAATGCTGTCGGTACAGGCATTGCCGATGACAAGGCAATTTATGTACATGTGCCGGAAATGATCCGCTTTTATTGCGGTGAAGAACCGATTTTATCCAACGTACCGACCTGGGAGTTGAGTAAAGCAGATGATCTGAAGTATGTACTGGCAAATCTGGCTGAACTGGTCGTCAAGGAAGTCCATGGCTCGGGCGGATACGGCATGCTGGTAGGCCCTACCGCGAGCCGTGATGAAATCAGTTTGTTCCGCGAAAAAATCATCAGCAATCCGGCAGGCTATATCGCCCAACCTACCCTTGCTCTCTCAACCTGCCCTACCTTTGTCGACAGCGGCGTAGCGCCGCGCCACATTGATCTGCGTCCCTACGTGCTGTCAGGCAAGGAAGTCACTATGGTGCCGGGCGGCCTGACCCGCGTGGCATTAAAAGAAGGCTCTCTGGTGGTTAATTCATCACAGGGCGGTGGCACCAAAGACACCTGGATACTGGAAGGAGGAATGTAATATGCTTTCATCAACCGCAGAACACCTCTACTGGATGGCGCGCAGCATGGAGCGCGCTGAAAATACCGCACGCATGCTGGATGTAACCTATCGCATGTCTTTACTCAAGCAATCCTCGCTGGAAGCACATCACGAATGGCGCGCCATGCTGTCTATCAGCGGCCTGCACGAAGATTTCGAAGCGCGTTATGAAGTTCCTGATTCAGCCCATGTATTGCATTTCATGGCGCTGGACGAAAAAAATCCGGGCAGCATCTATAACAGTATTTTCACCGCTCGCGAAAATGCCCGTGCGGTGCGCGGCTCGATCACGTCAGAAATGTGGGAAGCGCTCAATGCGACCTGGCTGGAAATGCGCCGGATAAAAAATGAAGGGATCGAAGCGGACGGCATTTCCCGCTTCTTTGACTGGGTAAAAGAACGTTCACATCTCTCGCGTGGCATCGCCCATGGCACCATGTTACGCGACAACTCCTTCCGCTTCATCCGGCTGGGGAGCTTTCTGGAACGGGCTGACAATACCGCGCGTATCCTGGATGTGAAATATCATATTCTGTTACCCAGCCTGAGAGACATCGGCGGTGCGGCTGACTATTACCAGTGGAGCGCCTTGCTGCGCTCAGTGTCGGCATTTGAAGCTTATCGCAAGGTTTATCGTGATCAGATCACGCCCAAGCGGGTCACTGAATTACTGATACTCAGACCCGACATGGCCAGATCGCTGGTTACCTGCATGAATGAGGTAAACCGTTTGCTGCATGAGATAGACGGTCCGCGCGCGACCGAATTGATCGGGCAATGCGCTTTGCTGCGCAGCAAGTTGCACAACGACAAGATCGATAATATCTTCCAGTATGGTTTACATGAATATATCTCCGAGTTTCTGGAAAAAATTTATGATCTGGGCAATCTGGTCAACACGACCTTCTTCTGGCCGGCAGATGAATTGAAAGCAGCGGATACCGTGTCCAGCCAAAAGCAACTAAGTTACTAAAGAAGCGCCCTATGACTTATTGCGTTGCAACCATGATTGATGCCGGCATTGTTTTTGCATCGGATTCACGCACCAATGCCGGCGTGGACAATATTGCCACTTATCGCAAGATGAGAGTGTTTGAGCGTCCTGGTGAGCGGATACTGGTGATCATCAATTCGGGCAATCTGGCGATTACCCAGGCCACCCTCAATGATCTTGAACAGGCAATCCGGCACAATAACGAAATCCATCTGATGAATGTCGCGTCCATGTATGAAGCGGCTGAACTGATAGGCAGTGCGTTGCGTCAGGTGCGTCATCGGGACGGTCCTTATCTGGCTGAAAACCGGGTGGATTGCAGCGCTAATTTCATTATCGGCGGGCAGATCGCTGGGGAGCAGCAGCGGCTTTTCCTGGTCTATCCTGAAGGTAATTTCATTGAGGCAACGCCCGATACGCCCTATTTTCAGATCGGCGAAGTCAAATACGGCAAACCTATTATTGATCGTGTCATCAAACCTGACACCTGTATGGATGACGCCATCAAGTGCATCCTGGTGTCCTTCGATTCAACCATGAGATCCAACCTGTCGGTGGGCATGCCGATTGATCTGGTTTGCTATAACCGGGACAGCTTGCAAGCAGGTCTCGTGCATCGTTTTGACGAACAAGATAATTATATGCAACAACTCAGAGCCAGCTGGAACGAAGGCGTGCGACGCGCCTTTGCACAGCTGCCCAATTTTAAGCCGGAATCGCAACAGAAAGGTTACCCATGACTATCCGCGTTGCACTAAATCATCAGACCAGCTACACCTTTGATCGTGCCGTCAAACTCTGGCCGCATGAGATACGTCTGCGTCCTGCCGCACATAGCCGTACCCCTATTCTCAGTTATTCGCTGAACATTGAGCCTGCCGGACATTTTCTGAACTGGCAGCAGGATCCTTTCGGCAACTGGGTGGCGCGCCTGGTGTTTCCCGAAAAAGCCGGCTCGCTGAAAATCACCGTTGATCTGGTCGCCGATATGACCGTGATCAACCCTTTTGATTTCTTCATGGAAGAATTTGCCGAAACCTATCCGTTTGCCTATCCGGAAGGCTTGAAGCGCGAACTGTCTCCCTATCTGGAAGCGGATCCGCTCACGCCGCTGCTGGCTGACTGGCTGGCTCGAACCCGCAGTGAACTGCTGGCAAAACCGCTGCGCACCATTGATATGCTGGTTGGCATCAATCAGCGGGTAAAAGACGATATCAATTATATCGTGCGCCTTGAAGTCGGCGTGCAGACACCCGAGCAAACGCTGGAACTGAAACTGGGTTCCTGCCGCGACTCGGCGTGGCTGCTGGTACAGGCGTTGCGCCATTTGGGACTGGCGGCGCGCTTTGCTTCCGGTTATCTGATCCAGCTCAAAGCGGATGTCAAGGCACTGGATGATGGTCCTTCCGGCACTGAATACGATTTCACCGATTTGCATGCCTGGACTGAAGTTTACATTCCCGGCGCGGGCTGGATCGGGCTGGACCCGACTTCCGGCCTGCTGGCAGGCGAAGGACATATCCCGCTCGCCTGCACGGCAATGCCCTCTTCCGCTGCGCCTGTCATCGGCGGCACGGAAGTGTGCGAAAGCCATTTTGATTTTGCCATGTCTGTGACCCGCATTCACGAAGATCCGCGGGTGACTCAGCCGTACACCGAAGCACAGTGGCAGGCGATACTGGATTTGGGCTATCAGGTCGATAACGAACTGGAAAAACAGGACGTGCGCCTGACCATGGGCGGCGAGCCTACTTTTGTCTCTGTCGATGACATGGAGGGAGATGAATGGAATTTCACCGCCTTGTCGGATGCGAAACGCGAGCTGTCGGGCGAGTTGCTGGTGCGTTTGCAAGGCCATTTTGCACCGGGTGCCTTGCTGCATTTCGGTCAGGGAAAATGGTATCCCGGCGAGCCCCTGCCGCGATGGGCGCTGGGCTGTTACTGGCGCGTTGACGGCAAACCGCTGTGGCACGATCGCAAGCTGCTGGTTACCGGCAATAAAACAGGCACGCAGAAAACCGCTGATGCACAGCATTTTATCAGCAGGCTGACAGAGGAATTGAAACTGGATGCCGGCTTGGTCATTACCGCTTACGAGGATGTCACAAAAATCATCAATGAAGAGCTGCGCTGGCCGGACAACCTTGATCCGCTCACCGCTGACCTTAAAAAATCCGACGAACGTCGTCGTCTGGCAAAGCTGATCGAAGCAGGCTTAGGCGAGCCTGTAGGCTACGTGCTGCCGCTGAAAGCACTGCCGCCCGAGCAGACTCAAGCCGCCGGCAAAGCGCTTATTTCAGCAGGATTTTACTCCAGCCTCTGGCCGCTACGCCGTGAACACCTGTATCTGATCGGCGGTGACTCGCCGCTCGGACTGCGCCTGCCCCTGGCTTCCCTGCCCTGGCTGGCGGATGAAGACAGAGAAGAAGAGTTTGGCCGCGATCCCTTCGATGCCACCAGCGAAGCACCTGATCGTCAGACTGACCACGACAGAGCCCCTCTCCACACGCCTCCCCCGCAGGCAGGGGAGGAGGTAAACGATTTGCTACGCAAGACTAACGACTCTTACGATCCGCGTGAAATTGTGCACACGGCCCTCTGTGCCGAGGTACGTGACGGCGTGTTATGCATCTTTTTGCCGCCGGTGCCCAAACTGGAAGACTTCGTCACGCTGATCAACGCCATTGAAACCGCAGCCGCCGCATTGAAACTGCCCTTGCGTCTGGAAGGCTATACCCCGCCCTCAGATCCACGCGTCAAGGAATTCCGCATCACACCGGATCCGGGAGTCATTGAGGTCAATATCCATCCGTCCGGCAGCTGGCAACAACTGGTCGAAAACACGCATATTCTCTATGAGGAAGCCAGACTTGCCCGACTGTGTGCCGAGAAATTCATGATGGACGGGCGGCATACCGGCACCGGCGGCGGCAATCACGTCACGCTGGGCGCGGCTACTCCGGCAGATTCACCCTGCTTGCGGCGCCCGGATGTGCTGATGAGTCTGATCACCTTCTGGCAGCATCATCCTGCGTTGTCCTATCTGTTCTCCGGCATGTTTATCGGGCCGACCAGTCAGGCGCCGCGCGTCGATGAAGCGCGACATGAAAGCCTGTATGAGCTTGAGATTGCCTTTCAGCAAATGGCAGAACATCTCAAACCCGGTGCGGAGAACAAGCAACCTTGGCTGGTGGATCGGCTGTTGCGCAATCTGCTGGTCGATCTGTCGGGCAATACGCACCGTGCAGAGTTCTGTATCGACAAGCTATATTCACCCGACAGCGCCACAGGCCGACTGGGTCTGGTTGAATTTCGCGGCTTTGAAATGCCGCCGCATGCGCAGATGTCGCTGCTGCAAATGCTGTTGTTGCGCGCCCTGGTGGTGCGCTTCTGGCAAAAGCCGTATCAGGGCAATCTCAACCGCTGGGGAACCGAGTTGCATGATCGCTACATGCTGCCGCATTTCGTGGCACAGGACATGAAAGATGTGGTGCAGGATCTGCAGCGTGCAGGCTATGCCTTTGAATTCGAATGGTTCGCACCTTTCCTGGAATTCCGCTTCCCGCGCTTTGGCACGGTCGCCTATCACGGTATCGAAATCGAACTGCGTCAGGCCATCGAACCCTGGCATGTGCTGGGCGAAGAAGTCGCTGCGGGTGCGACGGCACGCTATGTCGATTCCTCGCTGGAACGCATGCAGATCAAGGTGCGCAACATGAATGACAACCGGCATATTGTCACCTGTAACGGTCGTCCGCTGCCGCTGACCAGCACCGGCACACGCGGCGAATACATTGCTGCGGTGCGTTATCGCGCCTGGGCACCGCCGTCCGGTCTGCACCCGACCATAGGCGTACAGGCACCGCTGGTATTCGATCTGGTGGACAGTTGGAGCGGGCGCTCGATCGGCGGTTGTACTTATCATGTCGCCCATCCGGGCGGGCGCAATTACGACACCTTCCCGGTCAACGCCAATGAAGCCGAGGCCAGACGTGTGGCGCGTTTCTGGAATCACGGACATACGCCGGGCCTGATGCATGTACGTCGTGAAGGGCGCAATCCGGATTATCCGCTGACGCTGGATTTACGCCGCGCACCTGAACCGATGATGGAAGGCGTAGCGGATGTACCGAGTGAAATGATGCAGCAACAGTAAGCAAGTCTCACGGTAAAAACGGGCGCGGCCCGTTTTTACGCCAGCTCTACCACTACCGGTGTGTGATCGGACGGGCGTTCCAGCTTGCGCGGAGCCTTGTCTATCACACAGCGTTTACATTCAGGCACCAGCGGCGAACTGATCAGGATATGATCAATACGCACGCCCATGTTGCGCCTGAAAGCCATCATGCGGTAATCCCACCAGCTGAAGGTTTTTTCCGCCTGCTCAAACAAACGATAACTGTCTGTTAATCCTAACGCCTGCAACGCCCTGAAAGCATCGCGTTCCGGTTCACTGACCAGCACGCTGCCAGCCCATGCAGCCGGATCATGCACATCACGATCTTCCGGCGCGATGTTGTAATCACCCAACAGCACCAACTTGGGATAGCGCAACAATTCTGCTTTGAGCCAGTCATGCAGGGCTGCGAGCCAGCCCAGCTTGTACTGATACTTGTCCGAATCCAGGCTTTGACCGTTGGGAATATACACACAAATAACGCGCACATCGCCAAACGTGGCGGCGATGACGCGCTTTTGCTCATCCACAAAATCCGGGATTCCCAGCTGCACATCCGTTGCCTGCTCGCGGCTCAAAATCGCCACGCCGTTATAGGTTTTCTGCCCGATAAACACGCTGTGATAGCCCGCTGCCAGTAGTTCACTTTGCGGAAAATCAGCATCCTGCTGCTTGGTTTCCTGCAAACACAGCACGTCAACCGGATTGGCCGCCAGCCAGTCCAGCACCTGCGGCAGACGCACTTTTAACGAATTGACATTCCAGGTCGCCAGCTTCATCAGGCCAGCCCGTTATGACGCAACAGCGCGTCGATGGCAGGCTCACGCCCGCGGAAAGCGGCAAAGGATTCCATGGCAGGCCGGGAGCCGCCCACGGCCAGAATCTCCGCACGGAAGCGCGCCCCGACATCCGGATTGAGCACGCCTTGCTCTTCGAACAGACTGTAGGCATCAGCAGACAATACTTCCGCCCATTTGTAGCTGTAATAACCCGCACCATAGCCGCCCGCAAAAATATGCGAGAAGCTTTGCGGAAAACGGTTAAATTCCGGCGGGATCAGTACAGCCACCTCATCGCGCACTTCGTCCAGCAGTTGCAATATGGACTTTTCGCCACCCGCTTCATAATCGCTATGCATCAGCATGTCGAACAAGGCGAATTCAATCTGGCGCAAGGCCTGTAAACCGCTCTGGAAATTCTTCGCCGCCAGCATCTTGTCGAATAAGGCGCGCGGCAAAGGCTCACCGCTCACAACATGCCGCGTCATGCCGCGCAGCACATCCCATTCCCAGCAATAGTTTTCCATGAACTGACTGGGCAACTCGACCGCATCCCATTCCACGCCATTGATGCCAGAGACGCCCAGATCTTCCACTTCGGTGAGCAGGTGATGCAGTCCGTGGCCGAATTCGTGGAACAAGGTAATCACATCGTCATGGGTGAAAACCGCCCGCTTGCCGCCAACCGGTGCGGCAAAATTACAGTTCATATAGGCTACCGGCGTCTGTATGCCGGAGGGCAACCTGCGACGTGTAATCACGTCATCCATCCACGCCCCGCCGCGCTTGCTGGCTCTGGCATACAGGTCGAAATAAAACTGACCGACAAGCTGGCCTTGCGCATCCAGAATATCGAAAAAGCGTACGCTGTCGTGCCAGACTTGAACTTGTCGAAGCGCAGTCGCATCGACAATTTTCAAGCCATACAAGGTTTCCACCAGACTGAACAGGCCCGTCAAGACGGCATCTTCCGGAAAGTATTCCTTCACTTCCTGCTCGGAAAAAGCATAGCGCTGCTCGCGCAGCTTTTCGCTGGCATAACTGACATCCCAGGAATGCATTTCACTGAGGCCAAGCTCCTCGCGTGCAAATTCGCGCAGTTCGAGCAGATCCTTCTCGGCAAAAGGGCGGGCGCGCTGCGCCAGTTCACGCATGAATGCCACGACCTGTTTCGGCGTCTCGGCCATTTTTGCTGCCAGCGACAATTCGCCATAGTTGGCAAAACCGAGCAGTTGCGCCTCTTCGGTACGTAATTGTACGATTTCCTCCATCAGCGCAGAATTGTCAAATTCAGGCTTGCCGAACTCCGAGGCGCGGGTGGCATAAGCACGATAGATTTTTTCACGCAACACACGGTTATCGGCAAACTGCATTACCGGTAAATAGGACGGTGCTTTGAGCGTAAACAGCCAGCCTGACTTGTCCGCTGCAAGGGCTGCCTCCTCCGCTGTCTGCAATGCATCTTCCGGCAAACCGGAAAGTTCATCCCGACTCTCGACAAGCAGACTGTACTCGTTGGTCGCATCGAGTAAATTATCTGAAAAGCGCGCGGATACTTCAGACTGGCGCTCCTGAATTTCAAGGTAACGCGCCTTCTTGTCTTCCGGCAATTCCGCACCGCCCAGACGAAAATCGCGCAGCTCGTTTTCGATGATTTTTTGCCGCGTGGCATTCAGGGTTGCAAATTCAGCACTATTGCGCAGTAATTTGAATTTATTGAATAACGCCAGATTCTGGCCAAGCTCGGCATAATACTGGGTCATCACCGGCAGCACAGCGTTGTAGGCATCGCGCAATTCGGGCGAATTCATCACCGCGTTCAGGTGTCCGACCGGCCCCCAGGCACGCGACACGCGCTCATGCGCATCTTCCATCGGTACAACAAAGTTATCCCAGCCAGGTTGAGTACTGTCGGCCAGTAATCTGGCTATCAGCGCACGGCAATCGCCGAGCAGCTGCGCTATGGCAGGGGCTACCTGTTCAGGTTTGATCTGTGCAAAATGCGGCAAGCCGCTAAAGTCGAGTAATGGGTTCATGAATAGGTCCGTTCATTGGGAAACTTACCCTGGCATATTACTACGAAATAGCGCATTCAGCGCGAGGGAACGGCTGCTATCGACGCGCAGTCGCGACTGTGCATATTAAAACCTCACCCGCCAGTATTCCGCCGCTCCTACAAGCCAAGCGCGCCCTCCCCCATCAACCCTTTGATAATCCTTGCCTGTTAGCTTGAAAGCTTCGATTTCTTTTTCTATTAGCATGGAGTCCCCACGTTTTTTGTTGTCCCCATGGGTTAAATTCGGATTCAGGGAGATTTAGGGGGCAGGGGAATTCGAGAAGGACTTTATCGCAGGCTTTGATTGGATTATCCGGGATTGCTTTGGACGATAAAAAGGCAGGAACCCTTGCTATTGCTTGAGTTACCTGCCTTTTTCAGGACTTCCCTGGAAGTCCTGGGAACCATCTAAAAAATTAGATGCTGTAGTACATTTCAAACTCAACAGGATGAGTGGTCATGCGCAGGCGCGTGACTTCGTCCATCTTCAACGTGATGTATGCGTCGATGAAGTCATTGGAAAATACGCCGCCACGGGTCAGGAATTCGCGGTCTTTATCCAGTGCATTCAACGCTTCGTCAAGTGACGTACATACCGTTGGAATCAATGCATCTTCTTCAGGCGGCAAGTCGTACAGATTCTTGTCAGCCGGGTCGCCAGGGTGAATCTTGTTGGCGATACCATCTAAGCCTGCCATCATCAGTGCGGCAAAGCACAAGTAAGGGTTGGCTGTCGGGTCCGGGAAACGGGTTTCAATACGGCGTGCCTTGTCGCTGGCGACGTGAGGAATACGAATTGACGCAGAACGATTTTTGGCAGAATAAGCAAGCTTAGTCGGTGCTTCGTAATGAGGAACCAGACGCTTGTAGGAGTTGGTGCCCGGATTGGTAATCGCGTTCAGTGCCTTGGCATGCTTGATGATACCGCCAATGTAATACAGCGCGGTGTCAGACAGACCGGCATAACCATTGCCTGCAAACAGATTCTTGCCGTCTTTCCAGATAGACTGGTGCACATGCATGCCGGAACCGTTGTCGCCAACGATAGGCTTGGGCATGAAAGTTGCTGTCTTGCCGTGTTGATGAGCCACATTGTGCACAACATATTTCAGATATTGAGTCTGATCGGCGCGACGCACTAGCGTGTCGAACTTGGTACCGATTTCGCATTGACCGGCAGTCGCCACTTCGTGGTGATGCACTTCAACTTCGATGCCGATATCTTCCAGTGCCAGACACATCGCAGCGCGGATGTCATTCAGGCTGTCAACCGGAGGAACAGGGAAGTAACCGCCTTTAACGACTGGACGGTGACCGGTATTGCCCCCGTCATATTTTTCATCCGAGGACCAGGCCGCTTCTTCGGAATTGATTTTGACCGAACAGCCGGACATATCAATTTTCCAGTTGACCGAGTCAAAGATGAAGAATTCCGGTTCAGGGCCGAAGTAAGCCGTGTCGCCCAGGCCGGAAGATTGCAGGTAAGCTTCAGCGCGCTTTGCGATAGAACGTGGATCGCGGTCATAGCCCTTGCCGTCGGTAGGTTCAATGACGTCGCAGGTAATGTTCAGCGTGACATCTTCAGTGAAAGGATCAAGGTAGGCGGCGGAAGGATCCGGCATCAACAGCATGTCGGAAGCTTGAATACCTTTCCATCCTGCGATGGAAGAGCCATCAAATGCGTGACCTTCTTCAAACTTGTCCATACCAACATATTTGGCAGGAACCCCTACGTGCTGCTCCTTGCCCCGTGTATCAGTAAAACGAAAGTCCACGAATTTGACATCGTGGTCCTTAATCATTTGCAACACATCATTAGCGGTCTTCGCCATAACTCTCTCCAAAATAATCAATCAAACAGTGAACTACTACCCGAAATATCCCAAGCAAAAAACATGCCAATTCACCAAACAAGTCGTCGCGCGCATTATTAAGCGAGCGTTTTCTTCCTTTTCATTTTCTCCGCCAGCGGCGCAGAGGTGTTTGGGCTTGCAATGCGTGCGCTAAATCAATGTGCATTGTGCCATAAGCCGGCAAACTAACACAAATCGCACCTAAAAGGGGACGCACGCCAGAGCCGCACGCACTATTATAGGGCGTGATGAATTTGAATGGTGCGGAACAGCGGATCATTGAGCGCAAGCTGATTGCAGCGCACCTGTAAAGCTTTGGCGTCCAACTGCCCGCCGGGCGGCAGATAAAGTTCAGCATCAATATGACCATCCAGATAATGGAACACCACACGATAGCTGAGCAGTTGACTATCGCCAAGCCGCTCGGCTAGCTGTGCCAGCAAAACCGGCCGGTCAGGCAATTTAGCGTTATGTGCGATTTGCATATCGTCTTCCGGATCGATATGCACCATGACGTCGAGCACAGGATGCGCTTTGAGTACCGCATGACGTGCCGTTTCGGCAATGTAATGTCCTTCAGATACGCTGATTCTGGGATCGACTAAGATATGCGCATCGACCAGGGCATTATCTGCCATTTTACGCGTGCGCAATTCATGCAGACCGAGCACGCCATGCGTTTTTAGCAAAGTGGCACGAATCGCTTCCACTTCTTCAGCATTAAGTCCGGTATCGATCAGTTCCGACAGCGCTTCGAGCGCCAGCTTACCGCCCATATGCGCAATCATTACCCCAACCACCGCTGCGGCGACCAGATCCAGAAAGGTATAGCCTAGCAAATTGCCGATAATTCCGACCACCACCACCAAAGAGGATGCTGCGTCAGAACGCGCATGCCAGGCGTTTGCCACCAGCATCTGTGAGCGCACCCTGAGGGCGACCGACAGCATGTAGCGAAACATGCCTTCTTTGGCAAGCAGTGCAAATATGGCAATAGCCAGTCCCAGCGGACTGACCGCGCTGAATGTCAGGGGATGCTGCAAGCGGATTGCGGCAGCCACCAGCAAACCCACCCCCAGTGCGGCGAGAAAAACACCCAATATCAGCGTGGCGGCAGTCTCGATTCGGGCGTGGCCATACGGATGATTGGCATCGGCATGACGATTGCCGTGCCGGTTGGCGAACAGCACCAGTAAATCGGCAATCAAATCTGACAGTGAATGCAATCCGTCGGCCATCAGTGCCTGTGAATGCGCAAATATTCCGCCACTAACCTGCAGCAGGGTTAGCAGTAAGTTGATGGCGATGCTTACCAGCGTACTTTTTTGTGCGGCGGCAAAGCGTTCCGGATTGGCGGGTTCAAATGTCGCTTTGTCAGTATGTGCAGGTTGTATGTGATTTTTCATTTCGATTGAGCTAGTATGCGTCTGTTGCATGCAGCATAGCGCATGATTCGTTAAACTGGAACTGGAAAAAAGACCATGGGAAAAATTACCTCTATTTTGCTAACTGCGCAACAACGTGCAAAAGACAAAAAACTGCCTTATGAGGGGGCGTTATATCCGGACGAGGCTTACGAACTTCTTCAGTCCGCGCCCGGCGCAAAACTGGTTGATGTGCGCTGCCGTGCAGAGCTGGACTGGATCGGGCGTATTCCCGATGCGGTAGAGATTGAATGGTTAACTTATCCCGGCATGAAAGCCAATCCGAATTTCAATGCGGAACTGTTGCAGCAGATTGATAAGGAAGCGCTGGTGCTGTTTATTTGCCGCAGTGGCGCACGTTCGCATGCGGCGGCGGTGGCTGCTACCCAGGCCGGCTTTCGCGATTGTTACAATGTACTGGAAGGTTTTGAGGGTGACAAGGATGGTCGCGGGCATCGCAGCAGCAGTCAAGGCTGGCGTGTGGCCGGCTTGCCTTGGGTGCAAAGTTGATCGTGGTTTATTCGGTCGGACAAACACCTTGCCGGCTTTCGCATCTGTTGAGATATTAAAACTGTAACATTTCGCAGGCATAATCATGTTTGCGTGACTTCCGATTTTCCAAGATAGTAAAGTACAACTCACAGATGAGTGAATATAAGCAATTTTTCCCAAGGCAGGTCGTTGATTCAAGATGGAATCGCTGGGACTGGGCATTGTTGCCCATGGTGCTGGCTATCCTGGTATTGTTAGCTTACGGCGGCGAGCAGATGGCGAAGCCCTTTCAACTGGGCGAAACACTACCGCTTTCGCTGGCGCCAATAAACTTACCCTATTATCTGTTACGCACCACTTTGCGCATGTTTATCGCGCTGGGTGCATCAATCGGGTTCAGTTGTGTATTCGCCGTGCTGGCAACCAAATACCGCGCTGCTGAGAAGGTTTTGTTGCCGATGCTGGATATCCTCCAGTCGATACCGATACTGGGATTTTTGTCCATCACCGTGACCGCGTTTATTGCCTTGTTTCCGGGCAGTCTGCTCGGCGTTGAATGCGCGGCAATTTTTGCAATCTTTACCTCTCAGGCCTGGAATATGGCTTTTAGCGCCTATCAGGGCTTCAGGACAGTCCCTGCTGAGTTGAAAGAAGCGGCGCGGGTGTTCAAACTTTCCGGCTGGCAGCAATTCTGGCGGCTGGAACTGCCCTTTGCCACGCCGGGTCTGCTGTGGAATATGATGATGTCAATGTCAGGCGGCTGGTTCTTTGTCGTCGCTTCTGAAGCCATTTCCGTATCCAATCAGAATATCAAGCTGCCCGGTATCGGTTCGTATATTGCCATGGCCATCGAGCAGAAGGACTTGCATGCCATTGCCTGGGCTATCTGCGCGATGCTGGTCGGAGTGATTCTCTACGACCAGTTGTTTTTCAGGCCACTGTTAGCCTGGGCGGACAAATTCCGTTTTGAAGAGTCAGGCAGCGAAACGGCACAGGAATCCTGGTTGCTCGACTGGTTGCATAAAACCGAACGCACGCAAGGCATCGTTACCGCATTTGCCAGACTGCTTGAACGTTCATTCGTCTTATTCAGGCTCAGTTTTGACGGAACATCAATCAAGGCGCGACCTCTGGCGGCTTCAAACGCGCCGCAACGCATCTGGGATGCGGTGATTGCTGCGGTGGTTTTCTATTCCTTGTGGACCTTGTTTCATTTTATCCATGCCGAGGTCAGCTGGAGCGAGGTCGGACACGTGTTTGTGCTGGGGTTTTACACCATGCTTCGTGTTGTTGTGCTGATTTTTCTGGCCGCCCTGATCTGGATTCCGGTTGGCGTGTGGATAGGTTTGAATCCGCGTATAGCAGGAAGGGCACAAGCCGTTATACAGTTCCTGGCGGCCTTCCCGGCCAATCTGATGTTTCCCGTGGCTGTGTTCCTGCTGGTCAGATACCGCCTCAATCCGGATATATGGCTCTCCCCGCTGATGATCCTGGGCACCCAGTGGTACATCCTGTTTAATGTGATCGCGGGTGCCTCTACCATTCCGACAGAATTACGCTATGCCGCACAGAATATGGGGCTGACCGGATTGCTGAAATGGCGGCGTTATCTGCTGCCGGCAATTTTTCCCAGTTTCGTCACCGGCGCCATTACTGCCTCAGGCGGGTCATGGAATGCCAGTATCGTGGCCGAATATGTCACCTGGGGAAATACCACCGTTTCGGCGCACGGCATCGGCAGCTATATCGCCGAGATGACCGCGCACGGTGATTTTCCCAGAATTGCCTTGGGGATAGGTGTGATGTGTGTGTTTGTGCTTGGCTTTAATAACTTCGTCTGGCGACGTATGTATGCCATGGCTGAAAATCGTCTGCATTTTTAACGGGCATGGCAGTAGCCACCCCAAATAATTAAACTTGCCATGCCCGTTCTCCCTCTCCCAAACCCTCTCACGGAGGGCGAGGGATCAAACGATCGCTTCGCGAGTTTTACGCTAAGGAAAATAATGAACGCGCCTATCGTCGAACTAAAGTCTGTCGGAAAATCATTTCGTTCAGCGGATGGAACCGCCCGCTCGGTGCTGGAAAATGTCGATTTTTCCCTGCGGGAAGGGGAAATCGTGGCCTTGCTGGGCAAGTCCGGTTCGGGAAAATCCACCATGCTGCGCATTATGGCAGGACTGATTTCTGCCGATGAGGGGCAAGTGCATTACCGCGGCTTGCCGCTGTACGGACCGGCTGATGGCATCAGCATGGTGTTTCAGTCCTTTGCGCTGTTCCCCTGGCTGACGGTACAAAAAAACGTCGAACTGGGGCTGGAAGCAAAAGGCATGCTGCCCGATGAGCGGGCGATCAAAGCCAAGGCTGCCATTGAACTGATAGGCCTGTCAGGTTTTGAAGGCGCATTACCGCGAGAATTGTCAGGCGGCATGCGTCAACGTGTCGGGATTGCCCGTGCGCTGGTGATGGAACCTGAAGTGTTACTGATGGATGAGGCTTTCTCAGCCCTTGATGTACTGACCGGCGAGCGTCTGCGCGAAGATATTCTGGAACTTTGGGAGTCAGGGCGACTGCCGACTAAAGCCATCCTGGTGGTATCGCATAATATTGAAGAAGCGGTGATGATGGCCGACCGCGTGCTGGTTTTTGCCAGCGATCCGGGACGTGTGCGCGATGAATTAGCCGTAAAACTGACGCGCCCCAGAGAAGTAGAGGGTTCGGAAGTGCGCGGACTGATTGATAAGGTTTACGGCTTAATGACGGCGGGTAGTATGCGTGCAGGGCGCGGGGCTGACAAGGGTGTCAAGCTGGGCTTAGGCGACCGGTTGCCGGAAGTGGGCATTTCCAGCATGGAAGGCGCGCTGGAAATTCTGGCTGAAGAACCCTATCTTGGCCGGGCTGACTTGCCCAAGCTCGCCGAAGACACCGAACTAAATGACCATGAACTGCTCGATGTTGCCAGCGCGCTGACTTTGCTGGGTTTCGCGCAGTTGGAGCAGGGCGATATCATGCTGACCGAACTGGGTTCACGCTATGCGCTGGCGGATCAGGCTGAACGGAAAGCAATCTTCGGGCAACAATTGCAAAATAATGTGCCTTTGATCGCATATATCCGCCATGGTCTGGTGCAGGATCCTTCCGGTGATCTGCATGAGGACCTGTTTCTCAAGTTGCTGCATTTCACCCTGAGTGAGACGGATGCACTGGCCGTGTTGCGTGTGGCAGTTGAATGGGGGCGCTATGGCGAGCTTTTCGAATACGACTTCAATACCGGCATTCTCAATATGCCTGCCAGTGAGGAAGTGGATATTACGTAGTCGCATCAGCTTCAGCTTCAGCTTCAGCAAATATTTTCGCCACAAGGCCGGTGGCTGGTTACTTTGGCTGTGTCCAAGTATGTTTTTAAGGATGAGCCCTGACTGCATTGTCTTTTTCCGCCAAAAAAGCAGCGGCGACCGGCCAAGCCGCCTGTTGCGGGTTTAGTTCCGCCATTTCACATTCATCACGCGTACCATCCGCAGCTTAAATGCCGCTGGTCTGCGCAATAAATCGCCTGTTCCTGAATGAGCCTGCCCATCTTCACCGCTGCCGGCTCTACTTGCCGCAGGCAAGGGCAAACCATCTATCTTCGACGGCGTACAGAGGGGTGATACGCGAGAAGTATTACAACAAGAAAGCGGCCTCCAGGTTTTATGGCGAGTAGGTAATATCAGTTAGAGAGTGACTTTAAACCCCGCACAACTACAAATTTCAGGTAAAAAAAAGGCATCGTAAGATGCCTTTAAAACTGAAGTTAAGGGGGCTTCAGGAGGGAGAATGAGGTAAAAGTGCAGTTACTCACTAATATGTTAGGAATTATAATTGTTAACCTATTAGTGAGTCAATAGGTATAATAAAAAAATTAATATCAGCCGTATAGCTTAGTCACATAATTCTTGTAGTGGAGTGCCGCTTGAATAAACTAATTACTTACCCGAACCTTCCCCATCGGTTATTGAAATCCCGCGAGTGCCTGATGGGACATTTCCGCCCCATATTGAACCACTTCGGTATAACTGATCAACAATGGCGGATATTGCGTGCGCTAGATGAGCACGGCCGGCT
Source organism: uncultured Nitrosomonadales bacterium (assembly GCA_903915035.1). Taxonomy (GTDB): domain Bacteria; phylum Pseudomonadota; class Gammaproteobacteria; order Burkholderiales; family Gallionellaceae; genus Gallionella. The sequence goes on from CAIWRI010000002.1 coordinate 20,381, forward strand.
TGAGCCAAGAGAAATATGCGAGATGTGCCATTTTTCCAGTCCCAGCATGGCGGGAATGCTGGCACGCATGGAAGACATACAATTAATTATGCGCGGTCGTATACCAGGAGATCGGCGAAGAGTGTCAGTGTACTTGTCGCCGCAAGGTATAAAGCTATTGAGCCAAGTCGGCCCTTTGATTGACTTGCAATATTCTTATCTTGAGCAAGCTTGCGGGAGTAAGATGTTTGCAGACTTACTTACGACGCTCGAAGAGTTCATTGATCTGACAATGCGCCCCATCAAACATGTTGACCTGCCTTGAAATGGACGAATACCCGGGAAACGGTGTTTTTGAATGGAATGTCATCGCGGTGTAAATCGCGCGCAAAGTTTGCATGATATCTCCGTTTGCCTTTATTCGCCGGCTGCCAGCACTGTCAGAGCTTGGGTTGTCAAGGCTGATAGCTGCAAAGAACGAATCGCCCGATATGGTCATTTCACGGTCAGGATTTGCAACTTGGCTGGCATCCCTTAGGTACGCATGGCGGCTTGTTTATTTATACCGGTCAGGCGGCACTTAGCCAATGGTTACATCCCCCCTCGGAGTCACGCAACAATTCTGACAGGCTCCTGCTACTTTCAGCTTCCCTGAAGAGGGCCTCAGGGAATGAGAAATGCTACCCGCGCAAAATGCACTTATTTGATGCAGGGCATGCACCAAAATAATTGTTTTCAGCGAATGCTAAATCTTCAGGGCATGCCATTTGTCAGCACAACATATTAATTATTAACTGTTAATTATTTATTGCATCGTCTGGCACGCGTATTGCTTTATAGCTTGCATCAACGAGTCAACGACGATTCGGCGAAATGCAACACAGGACAAAGGCGTCCCACTGCGTATCTGCGCGGTTGGATGCCTTTTTATTTTTTAATTCCGGTTTCTTTGATATCAAGGAGTGCAAATCATGCAAAACACGTTAACCAGCAAAGACAAGCATAAAAATCGTCGTGGTTTTCTCAAACTGACAGCTATCACAGCCTGCCTGTTCGCCTTTGCAGCCCTCCCCTGCGCCGAAGCGGCCACCGGCAAGGCCGAGAAAACTTCGCTGAAATTCGGATTTATCAAACTGACCGATATGGTACCCCTGGCGGTTGCCTACGAAAAAGGCTATTTCGAAGACGAAGGACTCTCGGTCAAGCTCGAAGCGCAGGCCAACTGGAAAGTGCTGCTTGACCGGGTCGTGACGGGCGAACTGGATGGCGCGCATATGTTAGCCGGTCAGCCTATTGGCGCTACCATCGGCATCGGCACCAAGGCCGAGATCATTACCCCATTTAGCATGGATATGAATGGCAATGCGATCACGCTCTCCAATACTGTCTGGAAAGAGCTGAAAAAGAAACTGCCGGTGAAAGATGGCAAACCGGTGCACCCGATAGATCCGAAATACCTCAAAGAGGTCGTCAACGAATATAAGAAAGCCGGCAAATCATTCAAGATGGGCATGGTGTTCCCGGTGTCCACGCATAACTACGAGTTGCGCTACTGGCTGGCGGCAGGCGGCATGAATCCCGGCTATTACGCCCCCCTCAAGGGCGATACCAGCGGCACGCTCAAGGCTGATGTGCTGCTGTCGGTAACGCCGCCACCGCAAATGCCCTCGACCATGGAGGCCGGCACGATAGATGGCTACTGTGTAGGGGAGCCCTGGAACCAGCAGGCGGTATTCATGGGGATCGGTGTGCCGGTTGCGACGGATAACGATGTGCAAAAGAACAATCCTGAAAAAGTATTCGGTATTTCCAAAAAGTGGGCGGATGCCAATCCGAATACCCTGATTCATGTGGTCAAGGCGCTGATCCGTGCCGGTTACTGGCTCGATGAGCAAAAGGACAAGAACCGCATGGAAGCGGTAAAAATGATCTCGCAATCCAAGTATGTGGGGGCAGACGAAAAGGTGATTGCCAACAGCATGACAGGCACTTTCGAGTATGAAAAAGGCGACCAGCGCATGGCACCTGATTTCAATGTGTTCTTCCGTTACAACGCCACCTACCCGTACTACAGCGATGCGGTCTGGTATCTGACGCAAATGCGCCGCTGGGGACAGATTCCGGATGCAAAACCGGACAGCTGGTATCTGGATATGGCTAAGAAAATCTACCGTCCGGACATTTATGCCGCTGCGGCGAATGACCTGATCCGGGAAGGCAAGATGAAGGCGTCCGATTTTCCGAATTTTGCAACTGAGAGCGGATTCAAAGGGGTGGAGACCGGCTTTATTGACGGGATCAGCTACGACGGTCGCAAACCGAATGATTATCTTAAGAAATTCAAAATTGGCTTAAAAGGTAATGAACAGCCGTGAAAATGATGCCCCGGCCTGTGCCGGGGTGCAAATGACGAGGAAATGAAAATGACAATGAAACTCTCAGCTTGGCCGGGACTGACGGCAAGGATGCTGCCCAAAAACGGCGATTCAATCACAAAGGTAATTTTTCGCAGTATCGCGCCGCCCTTGCTCGGCATCATGATATTCCTGAGTTTCTGGCAAGTTGGCGCAAGCCATGTTCAGACATCGCTGGGTACCTTGCCAGGACCGCTTGCCGTGATCAATCAGGCCGGCAATCTGTATCAGGAATATCTGGATGAAAAAGCGCGCAAAGTCAACTTTGATGAACGGCAAAAGCTGCGCAAGGCGGAATTTCTTGCACAAAATCCGGGGCAGACGTTTGATGTTATCTATTACACCGGACAGCCTACCTATCTGGATCAGATATTTACCAGCCTCTACACGGTATTTGTCGGCTTCATGCTAGGAACGATCATTGCAGTGCCGCTCGGTATTCTGTGCGGCCTGAACAAGACAATGCAGGCGGCGATCAATCCGCTGATCCAGATTTTCAGGCCGGTATCGCCGCTTGCCTGGTTGCCTATCGTCACGCTGGTGGTCAGTGCGCTGTATGTCAGTGCCGATCCAATGTTCGCCAAATCTTTTGTGATTTCGGCAATTACGGTGACGCTGTGCTCGATGTGGCCGACGCTGGTCAATACCGCGTTGGGTGTCGCCTCGATAGACAAGGACTTGCTCAATGTTTCCAGGGTATTGCGCCTGTCAACGCGCACCAAGATCATGAAAATCGTGCTGCCGTCATCGCTCAAACTGATCTTTACCGGTATGCGACTGTCTTTAGGAGTGGCCTGGATGGTGCTGATTGCGGCCGAGATGCTGGCACAGAATCCGGGGCTGGGTAAATTTGTCTGGGATGAATTTCAGAATGGCAGTGCGCAGTCCTTGCAACGCATCATGGTGGCGGTATTCACGATCGGTTTCGTCGGTTTTGTGCTGGACCGGATTATGCATACCTTGCAGCAGATGGCCAGTTTCGGACAGCGTACTGACTAAGCGGAATACTCAGGAGAAAAATGATGTCCCACTATCAACTTAAAACGAGCGAAGCGCCTTCAGCTGAAACTTTCGTGCCGGGTCTGGAATTCAAAGGCGTGAGCAAGTCATTTGGCACCGGCGTGCCGGTGTTGAACGATATCAATTTACAGATCAAACAGGGGGAGTTTGTCGCCATCGTTGGTTTTTCAGGCAGCGGAAAGTCAACCCTGATTTCGCTGATCGCGGGTTTGCAGTTCCCAGACAAAGGTGAAGTGCTGTGCAACGGTCAGCCTGTCACCGGACCCGGGCCTGATCGCGGGGTGGTATTTCAGAATTATTCACTGATGCCGTGGATGACGGTACGCCAAAACGTCGCACTGGCAGTCGACCAGGTATTCAGCCATGCCTCTAAAGCCGAACGCAATGCAAGGGTAGAAAAATACATCGACATGGTGAATCTCACCCCCGCGATGGATAAACGACCATCCGAGTTGTCAGGCGGCATGCGTCAGCGGGTCTCGGTGGCGCGTGCACTGGCGGCATCCCCGGATATTTTGCTGCTGGATGAACCGTTGAGTGCGCTGGATGCGCTGACCCGTTCCAAACTACAGGATGAAATTATCCGCATCTGGAGTCAGGAAAAGAAGACCGTGATCCTCATTACCAACGATGTGGATGAAGGCATCATCATGGCCGACCGCATCATCCCGTTGAATCCGGGCCCGAATGCGACACTGGGGCCTGAATTTATCGTCACGCTGCCGCGCCCGCGCGACCGGGCAGCGATCAATCACTCAGCGGAATTCAAGCGTATTCGCGGCAATGTGACCCAGTATCTGATGCAGGCCGGCGCTGCGAAAAATGCGTCAGCCGGGGGCAACGTGATCAAATTGCCTCAGGTGTTGCCGAATACTTCGCGTGAACATCAGGACAGTGTAAAGAAGGGTTCGGGCGAAGCACTGGCACCGAATGAGGCGCGTTACGTGGATTTTTCGCAAATCTCAAAAATCTACCCGACGCGCAAGGGCTCGGTGAAAGTGGTCGACGGGTTTGATTTGAAGATACGCAAGGGAGAATTCATCTCCATTATCGGCCATTCCGGTTGTGGCAAATCGACGGTGTTGTCGATGATGGCGGGTCTTAACGAGATCAGTGAAGGCGTCATCGTGCTGGATGGCCGTGAAATTGACAAGGCGGGTCCTGACCGCGGTGTGGTGTTTCAGGCACCCAGCCTGATTCCCTGGCTCAGCGCCTATGAAAATGTCAGTCTGGGCGTGGAGCAGGTTTATCCGCACGCGACGAAAGAGGAACGTCAATGCATTATCGAAAGCTATCTGACTCGGGTAGGGCTAGCTGAAGTGTGGGATAAAAAAGCCGCCGAACTCTCCAACGGAATGAAGCAACGCGTGGGGATAGCCCGTGCTTTTGCGCTGTCGCCCAAGATGCTGCTGCTCGATGAGCCGTTTGGTATGCTTGATTCGTTGACGCGCTGGGATTTGCAGGAAGTATTGATGGAAGTCTGGACGCGCACCAGGGTGACTGCCATGATGGTGACTCATGATGTAGATGAGGCGATTTTGCTTGCTGACCGGGTGGTGATGATGACTAACGGCCCGAATGCCCGGGTAGGCAAGATACTTGACATTAATCTACCGCGCCCGCGTACCCGCAAGATGTTGCTCGAACATCCGGATTATTACGATTTGCGTGAACAGTTGCTGACTTTTCTGGCGGAGTGCGATCATGGTTGAGCATGCGACAAGCGGTGTGCCGGAACTCCATGAAATCAGAGTAGGCTTCATGCCGCTGACTGATTGCGCCCCGCTTATCATCGCCCGGGTGATGAAGTTTGACGAGAAATATGGCATCAAAATCCTTCCTGTCCGGCAGCCGTCATGGGCGGCTGTGCGTGACAAGGTGATCAATGGCGAGCTGCATGCTGCTCAATTGCTTTATGGCATGGTGTATGGCGTACATCTTGGTATTGGCGGCTTACAAAAAGACCTGGCCGTGCTGATGACCATTAATAACAACGGTCAGGGAATTTCGCTTGCCAGCCATCTCAAAGCCAAGGGGGTGAGCGATGGCGCCAGCCTTGCCAAACTGATTAAAGCGCAGCCGGGCATCTATACTTTCGCGCATACTTTTCCGACCGGCACGCATGCCATGTGGCTGTATTACTGGCTGGCCAATTACGGCATCAATCCACTCAATGACATCAGAACCATTACCGTGCCGCCGCAGCAGATGGTGGCAAAGGCAAGAATGGGCAGCATGGATGGTTTTTGCGCAGGGGAACCCTGGAACACGCGCGGCATAGACGAGAAGGTCAGTTTTTCGGTGGCGTCCTCTCAGGATGTCTGGCCTGATCATCCTGAGAAAGTATTGGGCGCAACGGCAGAGTTTGTACAGCACTATCCGAATACCGCGCGGGCGCTGGTGATGGCGATGCTGGACGCTGCAAAATACATCGACGTCCGCAGCAACCGGGAAAAAGTGGCTGAAATCATTTCGGCTAAGCCTTATGTTGATGCGCCGGCGGGCGTGATAAAAGCACGTTTCACCGGCAATTATGAAGATGGTTCGGGCAGGCAGTGGCATGATCCGAATTACCTGAAGTTTTTCAATGACGGCAAGGTCTCCTTTCCCTATCTGTCTGATGGCATGTGGTTTATGACTCAGTTCAAACGCTGGGGATTGCTGAAGGAAGATCCTGATTACCTGGCTGTTGCCCGCCAGATTAATCAGATTGAGCTATATCAGCAGGCTGCGGCTCAAATCAATGTCGCTGTGCCGCAGGACGCGATGCGCGGCTCGATATTGATGGATGGCATCGTCTGGGATGGCTGCAACCCTGCCACTTATGCCGCTGGTTTTAAAGTATGCGCATGATGGTGCATTGAAACAGCATAGTGAACCAAAAGTGTGCATCTCAGACGTTTTCATTGACAAGTAATGGCAGCACGAGCGTTGAGTTAAGCTGATAGTGTGGTGTTTCACCGGATGGCATACATATTGCTTTATAAATACTGAAATCTTTTCTGACCCAACGGCGGGTAGGAAAAACCGACAAAGGCGTCGACTTGAATTGAAAGATACCGGACAACACGACAGTTTGCCCGGGCATCTGAAATTCAGGCGACGCCTTTTTTATTGCGAGGATGAAATGATGACTGTTAAAAAAACAAGACTGGTTGTGATTGGCAACGGCATGGCCGGCATACGCACAATTGAAGAACTGCTCAAGATGTCGCCGGATGAGTATGAAATTACCGTGTTTGGTGCCGAATTGCAGCCCAATTACAACCGGATACTGCTCTCGCCGGTGTTGTCAGGAGAAATGAAGTTTCAGGATACGATATTGAATGACTGGAGCTGGTACGAAGATAATCACATCACTTTACATGTCGGCAAAACAGTCAGCAAGATTGACCGTTTCCGTTGCCGGGTTGAGACAGAGGACGGGCTGGTCGTGCCTTATGATCGTTTGCTGATCGCAACCGGATCAAATCCCATCATGTTGCCGGTACCGGGCATGACTCTGCCGGGTGTGCTGGCTTATCGCAGCATAGATGATGTCGAAAAAATGCTCATCGCAGCGAAAACCGGTAAGCGCGCAGTGGTGATCGGTGGCGGACTGCTGGGGCTGGAGGCGGCGAATGGCTTGTCACTACAGGGTATGGAAGTATCCGTGGTGCACCTGTGCGACTGGCCGATGGAGCGTCAGCTCGACAAGGTTGGCGGTGGCATGTTGAAAGAAGCTTTGGAAAAACGCGGGCTTAAATTTTACCTGGCGCGTCAGACAGAAGCGATACTGGGCGAGGATAAGGTAACCGGACTGCGTTTCAAGGACGGTGAGGAAATCGAAGAGGACCTGCTGGTGATGGCGGCCGGCATACGCCCCAATATTCAACTGGCTAAATCAGCCGGCATCCATTGTGAGCGCGGCATTGTGGTGAACGATACCATGCAGACGTTTGACCCGAAAATCTATTCGGTAGGCGAATGTGTGCAGCACAGGGGGCAAACTTACGGGCTGGTCGCGCCCTTGTTTGAGCAGGCCAAGGTGGCGGCCAATCATCTGGCGCAATACGGCCGTATGCGTTATGAAGGCTCCTCCGTTTCCACCAAACTCAAGGTGACCGGCATTGATCTGTTCTCGGCGGGTGAGTTTAATGCCGGAATCGGCGATGAAGAACTGCTGTTGCAGGATACCGCGCGGGGGGTGTATAAAAAACTGGTGTTGCGCGACAATAAATTGCGCGGTGCGGTAATGTATGGCGAGACTATGGATGGTCCGTGGTATTTTCAGTTGATGCGGGATGGCACCGATGTGTCCGAGCTGCGCGAACATCTGTTGTTCGGGCAGATGCATCTGGGTGACTCAGGTCTGGGCGGCGTCTCCAGCGTGGCTGCCATGCCGGATAATGCGGAAATTTGCGGCTGCAATGGCGTATGCAAGCGCACCATCGTCAATGCAATAATCGACAAGAAGCTGTTTACCCTTGAAGAAGTTCGCGCGCATACCAAGGCCTCCGCTTCTTGCGGCTCCTGTACCGGCTTAGTCGAGGCGCTGCTGCAAAATACGCTGGGCGGGGATTATTCTGCCAAGTCCAGCAAAAAGGCGATTTGTGCTTGTACTGAGGCTGCGCATCAGGATGTGCCCCGTGCGATACAGGATCTTAAAATCAAAACGATGGCGGAGCTGATGCAGGCCTTAGCCTGGAAAACGCCGGATGGCTGTCATGTCTGCCGTCCCGCGCTGAACTATTATCTGATGACGGCCTGGCCCGGTGTCTACCAGGATGATTCCCGTTCGCGCTTCATCAACGAGCGTGTGCATGCCAACATCCAGAAGGATGGCACTTATTCAGTAATCCCGCGTATCTGGGGCGGGATGACCTCCCCTGCCGAATTGCGCTCAATTGCTGAAATCGCCGAGCGTTATCAGGTGCCTACCGTGCATATCACCGGCGGTCAGCGCATCGGCCTGTATGGTGTCACCAAGGAGAACCTGCCCAAGATGTGGGGCGAACTGGTCGAGGCAGGCTTTGTCTCAGGGCATGCTTATGGCAAATCGCTGCGTACGGTCAAAACCTGCGTCGGACTGGATTGGTGTCGTTTCGGTACGCAAGATTCCAGCGGGCTGGGCATCAAGGTCGAAAAGATGACCTGGGGTTCCTGGACACCGCATAAATTTAAAATTGCCGTGTCCGGTTGTCCGCGCAATTGTGCGGAAGCGACGATCAAGGATTTCGGCATTGTCTGTGTGGACTCGGGCTATGAGATTCACATCGGCGGCAATGGCGGCATCAAAGTGCGCGTGACCGATTTTCTGTGCAAGGTTGAGACAGAAGCGCTGGTGCTGGAATACTGCGGCGCATTCATGCAACTGTATCGCGAACAAGCGCACTATATGGAGCGCACCGCCCCCTGGATAGAGCGGGTAGGCCTGGCTTATGTGAAGCAGCATATTGTTGAGGATGCAGCGGGCCGGGCCGCGCTGTATGCGCGTTTCCTGGAGTCACAGCGCTATTCTCAGGATGACCCGTGGAAAGAGCGCGCTGAGGGGAAAGATGCGCATGAATACGCAGCACTGGCCACGATAGCGTAGCTCGGATTTTAATCCGACAAATTAATCACGAAAAAAGGTAAATATAATGAACTGGATACAGGTAGGTGCTCTGGAAGATATTCCGCGTCAGGGGTCCCGGGTGGTCAATACGGCATCGGGCGAGATCGCCCTGTTTCGCAGCATCGACGACCAGGTATTCGCTCTGAATAATCGCTGTCCGCACAAAGGCGGGCCCTTGTCTCAGGGCATCGTGCACGGACGTCGCGTCACGTGTCCGCTGCACAGTTGGGTGATTGATCTGGAAACAGGTTCAGCGCTGGCACCGGATGTCGGCTGCGCGCATCGCCATGAAGTGCGCATTGCGCATGGCGCGCTGTTTTTGGAAATCAAAGATCATGCTATCTGATAGCGCGATCCGCGATCCGCAATCTGCAATCAATACTACCTGTCCTTATTGCGGAGTCGGCTGCGGGGTGAGTGTCTCCCGCGAGCAGGCGACTGAGGGCGTAAAGGCATGCGCGAGCTTCACGATAAGCGGCGATAAACAGCATCCGGCCAATTCAGGCCGGCTGTGCGCCAAGGGCGTGACACTGGCAGAAACGCTGGGCAGCGGGGGACGCCTGCGGTATCCGCTGATTGACGGTCAACGCGCCAGCTGGGATGAGGCGCTGGATATGGTTGCGACAGGTTTTAAACGCATCATTGCCGAGCACGGGCCGGATGCGGTGGCATTCTATGTGTCGGGTCAGCTACTGACTGAAGATTATTATGTGGCCAACAAGCTGATGAAAGGCTTTATCGGCAGCGGCAACATCGACACCAATTCACGCCTTTGCATGTCATCCGCCGTGGCGGCGCACAAACGTGCTTTCGGTGCGGACGCAGTACCGGTCTGTTATGAAGATATTGAGATGGCGGATCTCGTGGTGCTGGCAGGTTCAAATTATGCCTGGGCGCATCCGGTGCTGTACCAGCGTCTGGCGGCCGCGAAGAAGGCGCGCCCTGCGATGCGGGTAGTGGTGATTGATCCCCGGCGTACGGCGACCTGTGATATTGCCGACTTGCATCTGGCGATCGCACCGGGTAGCGATGCCTTTTTATTTAACGGCTTGTTGCAGTATTTACGCCGCGAAGACAGGATAGCTCTGGATTATCTTGAAGCAAATGTCGACGGCTATGCGGCAGCTTTTGCAGCAGCGCGCGAGACGGGATCAGTTCCCCGCGTGGCGCAAGTCTGCGGCGTGCCTGAAACAGAGATCAGTGAGTTTTTCAGTCTGTTTGCGCGTTATGAGCGTACCGTGACGATCTTCTCGCAAGGCATCAATCAATCCTCCAGCGGCACCGACAAAGCCAATGCGATCATCAACGTGCATCTGGCCACCGGTCGTATCGGCAAGCCTGGCATGGGGCCGTTTTCAGTCACCGGACAGCCGAATGCGATGGGCGGACGGGAAGTGGGCGGACTGGCGAATCAACTGGCGGCGCATATGGATTTTTCCGATCCGGGCAATGTTGCGCGCGTGGGCAGATTCTGGGATGCGGCCAACATGGCCCAAGCGCCCGGACTCAAGGCGGTAGAGATGTTCCAAGCGATTCTTGACGGTAAAATCAAGGCGGTGTGGATCATGGGCACCAATCCTGTCGCCAGCATGCCGGATGCCGACCGCGTGCGTCTTGCCCTGAAAAACTGCGAACTGGTGGTGGTGTCCGATTGTGTGCAATACACCGATACCACGGCTTGTGCCGATATTTTGCTGCCGGCCAGCGGCTGGGGGGAGAAAGATGGTACGGTGACCAACTCCGAGCGCTGTATCTCGCGGCAAAGATCCTTTGTGCCGCATACAGGGGACGCCATGCCCGACTGGTGGATCATCACGCAGGTCGCACAGCGCATGGGGTTCTCTGCTCAATTTCCTTATAGCAAACCTGCACAGATTTTCCGCGAACACGCAAGCCTGTCAGGCTTTGAGAATGCAGGCTCACGTGCCTTCGATATTAGCGGCCTGGCCGAACTGGATGACGCCGCCTACGATGCGCTGCTGCCGGTGCAATGGCCGGTTAACAGTCAGGCGCAGGCAGGCACGCAAAGACTTTTTGCTGATAACAGATTTTATACCCCCAATGGCCGTGCGCGCATGCTGGCGATTGCGCCGCAGCTGCCGGCGATACCGGCAGATGATAACTTCCCGCTGGTGCTCAATACCGGCAGGATACGCGATCAATGGCATACCATGACGCGCACAGGACTGGTGCCTCGCCTCAATGCGCATCTGTTCGAGCCCTATGTACAACTGAGATCCGGACTGCCGGATGGTTCGCTGGCACGTCTGACCAGTCGTCAGGGCAGCATGCTGGCACGTGTGCAGTTGAGTGCCGATCAGCGTGCTGGCTCGGCGTTTGTGCCCATGCACTGGAGCGATGCCTATGCCAAATCCGCTCGGGTTGACGCCCTGACCGCATCCATTACCGATCCTGTTTCAGGCCAGCCTGAATTTAAACACACCCCGGTACGGATAGAGGCGTACCAGCCCGCCTGGCAGGGATTCGTGCTGAGTCGCCGCCGTCTTGAACTATCTGACAGCAGTTATTGCGCCTGTACACAGGGCGACGCTTACTGGCGACATGAAATAGCCGGTGAAATAGTGCCCAAGGACTGGTCCGCCTGGGTAAAAACGGAGCTGGATGCGGGCGCTTCTTCCGCAAACTGGCTGGAATATCGCGATGACGGCATGGGGCGTTACCGTGCCGCCTGTATCCTGGATGGCCGCCTGGAGGCGGTATTTTTCATCGCATCCGATCAAAAGCTGCCCGAACGCGAATGGCTGGCCAGCCTGTTCAACAAACCACAGCTTGAAAATATCGATTTGTCCGGTTTGCTCGCAGCCCGCGCACCGAAGGGAGCGGATACCGGACGTGTGGTGTGCGCCTGTTTTGCCGTGGGTGAAAAAACCATTCTGAATGCCATTCAAAATCAGGCATTGCAGAGCGTCGAAGCGGTAGGGCAGTGTCTCAAAGCCGGTACCAATTGCGGCTCCTGCGTGCCGGAAATCCGCCGTTTTCTTGAAAGTCATTGATGGATAGGCGCTATTTAACCCGATAAATGGCACAATTAAAACCAGCACGTGGAAAACCGCATTTGTCAGCTGCTGGTTTAATTTGTGGCATAAGTAAGGCATGCTCAAATGACCGTTGCCGGCAAGCTTGAAAAACGACTATTGATCAAGAAAAAGACAGTTTTAAAATTACTAGGCATTGCTAACGGTATTTTGTCAGCAACAAGCTGTGCAAAATTCGTTATGATTGGGCCATGCAAAAATCAAACAATACCGAAATGGTACGCCGCTCCCTGTCAGCCGTCTGGCATCCTTGCTCGCAGATGAAGCACTATGAAACATTTCCGCTGATTCCGATTGCCAGAGGATTGGGAGCCTGGCTATATGACTTTGACGGCAAGCGCTATCTGGATGCGGTCAGTTCATGGTGGGTCAATCTGTTTGGTCATAGCAACCCGCAGATCAATGCCGCACTGCGCGAACAACTGGAACAACTGGAACATGTGATGCTGGCAGGCTTTACCCATGAACCTGTGATTGCATTATCTGAACGACTGCATGAACTTGCGCCTCCCGGGCTTGGGCATTGCTTTTACGGTTCGGATGGCGCATCGGCTACCGAAATCGCCCTCAAGATGAGCGCGCACTACTGGCGCAATAGCGGTTATGCCGACAAAACAAACTTTATCAGTTTGCAGAACAGTTACCACGGCGAGACGCTGGGCGCGTTGTCAGTCACCGATGTCGCCCTGTTCCGCGATGCGTACGGTACGCTGATCAGGCAGCAGGCGACCGTGATCAGTCCTGACGACAGGCTGGCAGAAGCTGATGAGACGCGTGAAACTTACGCACTGCGTTGTGCTCACGCACTTGAATTACATTTACAGCAGCATCATGCACAGCTTGCCGCACTGATCATCGAACCGCTGGTGCAGGGCGCAGCGGGGATGGCGATGTATCACCCGGCATACCTTACGCGCGCGCGCGAACTTTGCGACCAATATGGTGTTCATCTGATCGCCGATGAAATTGCGGTAGGTATGGGCAGAACCGGCACGATGTTCGCCTGCGAACAGGCGAATATAACGCCCGATTTTCTGCTGCTCTCCAAAGGCATCACCGGCGGCTATCTGCCCTTATCGGTGGTCATGACGAAGGATTCTATCTATCAGGCCTTTTATGCTGATGAAATGGCGCGCGGTTTTCTGCATTCGCATTCTTATACCGGCAATCCGCTGGCCTGCCGTGCGGCACTCGCCACACTGGATATTTTCAAACAGGATGAGGTGTTAGCCGCTAATCGGTTGAAGGCCGCCTGTCTGAATCGCATCGCCGAACCATTGCGCGCTCATCCCGCAGTGCGTAACTGGCGCAACACCGGCATGATCTGGGCCTTCGAAGTAATGACGCCCTATAGCGACTTTGCACAGCGTTGCTTTTCGCTAGGCTTGCAGCATGAACTGCTGCTGCGACCGATGGGTAATACGGTTTATTTTATGCCGCCCTACATCATCACCGAAGCCGAAATGCAGCTGCTGGTCACGCGCACACTGCATATCATCCAGGAACTTACTTGAAAGTCGCGCTGTTTTTTCTTTATTTACTGGGCACACTGTTTCCGGCTGGCGCCGGTGAACTGCCCCCATCCGTACTGCTGGAACTGAAAAAAGCCAATATTCCCGTTGAGTCCGTCGCCATCGAAGTACGCGAAGCGGGCAACGAGCTGATCAGCTTGAACGCAGACAGGGCAATGAACCCGGCGTCCACCATGAAGCTGCTCACCACGTATGCCGGACTGGAAATACTGGGGCCGGCCTATCGCTGGAAAACAGAAGTTTATCTCGATGGCAAGCTGGAAAATGGCATTTTATATGGCAATGTTGTTTTTAAGGGTTATGGTGACCCTAAGCTGACCGTTGACGCGCTTTGGCTATGGCTGCATGAGCTGCGTCAGCGCGGTTTGCGTGAAATTCGCGGAGATATCGTGCTGGATCGCCGTTTTTTCGCGGATCATTTCAACGATTCTGCTGCCTTCGATGATAAGCCTGGCCGCGCCTACAATGTGACACCGGACGCGCTGCTGCTTAATTTCAATGCATCGTATCTGCGACTGATACCGGGCAATAATGCGCAAACTACCGCGCTGCTGGAACCCGAACTACACGGCTATCCGCTGATTAACCGGATCACGACTTCCGCCAGTCTGCCCTGTAACGGCGAAGATGCCTATCAGTCGCACCTCGAAGGACACGGCATCGTGCTGGAAGGGCAGATTCCGGCTGACTGTGGCGAAGCACATGATTATTTTGCGCTGTTGACGCATGAAGAATATTTTGCCGCAGTATTTACCGCGCTTTGGCAGGAAACGGGCGGCACGATACAGGGAACAGTACGCGAAGGATCGGCACCTGAAGGTCTATCGGCATTTTCTACTCACCTTTCCCCGCCCTTGTCGGAAGTCATCCGCGACATTAATAAGTTCAGCAATAATGTGATGGCAAGACAGCTGTTTCTCACACTGGGCAGCGTAGATAACGGGCAAGTCAGCATAACAAACAGTAAAGCCGCCATTGCACACTGGCTGGAAAAACAACCTTTTGTCGAGCTGGTGCTGGAAAACGGTGCAGGCTTGTCGCGAACCGAGCGGATCAGTGCGGCTCACCTGGCAGATATTCTGCAACAGGCGGCAGACGGGCCGTTTGCAGCTGAGTTTACCGCTTCGCTGCCGATATTAGGCATGGACGGTACCGTCAAGAAGCGTTTTAAGGGAGATAAAATAGCAGGCTCCGCCCATCTCAAGACCGGATCACTGGAGGGCGTAAAGTCCCTCGCAGGTTATGTGCATGCAGCTCACGGCAAACAACGGGTACTGGTGTTTATCATCAATCATCCGAATGCAAAATACGGGCAATCCGCACAGGACGCGCTGATAGCATGGCTGGAGAAAGGGCAATTGATAATTGATAATTGATAATTGTCCCAGGTAGAATACGCCTGAGCTTGATGAGCAATATAACTGTATGGTGGCGATGCTAAAATGCCCTGCTGGATAGTAATGCGGTCATGGGATATCTGAATCAGGATCCGGCACTTGGCTTTATTGAGCGATTTGAACAAGCCTTGCTTGAAGGTGCAGCAGTTGCTGTGATTACCACCATAGAGGTTTTAGGTTGGCGTGGGCATGATGCGGTCAGTCGGTTAAGTGCAGAAAAATTGCTGGGATGTATGGATGAAATTTCATTATCCACAGCAGTTGTTCAGCAGATCTCTTCGCACTCGTTATTCGATCAAACTTCCTGATGCAGTTATTGCCGGGACGGCCATCAGCGATGATCTGAAACTGATGACGCGTAATCTGGCAGATTTTGAACGGGTTGCCGGATTACATGTCGTCAACCCGTTTGTCATGGCCATATAATTTTTGCTTTAAAGTCCCAGTTCACCCCACATCGCATCCACTTTGGCTTTGACTGCGGCATCCATTACAATCGGCGTGCCCCATTCCCGCTGTGTTTCTCCTTGAAACTTGTTAGTTGCATCCAGACCCATTTTCCCGCCTAAACCGGATACCGGACTGGCAAAATCAAGGTAATCTATCGGTGTATTTTCTACCAGCAAAGTGTCACGCACCGGGTCCATGCGCGTGGTAATCGCCCAGATCACTTCCTGCCAGTTGCGGATGTTGATGTCTTCATCTACCACGATAATGAATTTGGTGTACATAAACTGGCGCAAAAATGACCAGATACCGAACATCACGCGCTTGGCGTGTCCGGCATATTGTTTGCGGATTGAGACAATCGCCAGGCGATAACTGCAGCCTTCCGGCGGCAGATAAAAATCGACAATTTCCGGAAACTGCTTTTGCAACAGCGGCACAAACACTTCATTGAGCGCCACCCCCAGCATGGCCGGTTCATCGGGCGGCTTGCCGGTATAGGTGGAATGATAAATCGCATCGCGGCGCATAGTGATGCGCTCGATGGTAAAGACGGGGAAGCTGTCCTGTTCATTGTAATAGCCGGTATGATCGCCGTAAGGACCTTCCATCGCCTCCTCCCCCGGATACAGGAATCCTTCCAGCACGATTTCAGCGGAGGCCGGCACTTGCAAGTCGCTGCCCAGACATTTGACCAGTTCGGTCTTAGAACCTCTGAGCAAGCCGGCAAACTGATATTCAGACAAACTATCCGGCACCGGCGTGACCGCACCCAGAATGGTGGCAGGATCAGCACCGATCACCACGGCAAGGGGAAACGGGACACCGGGATTTTTTTGGCAATGATCGCGAAAATCCAGCGCACCGCCGCGATGCGCCAGCCAGCGCATGATCACCTTATTTGGTGCAATTACCTGCTGCCGGTAAACACCGAGATTCTGGCGGATCTTGTCCGGACCACGGGTGACCACCAGCCCCCAGGTAATCAGCGGTGCGACGTCCCCTGGCCAACAATGCTGAACAGGCAGTTTGCTCAAATCCACCTCCCCGCCTTCCCAGACCACGTCCTGACAGGGCGCACTGGACAACACTTTGGGCGACATATTCAACACCTGTTTCAAAATCGGCCATTTTTCCCAGGCATCTTTAAGTCCCTTGGGCGGCTCGGGTTCTTTCAGATAGGCTAGCAGCTTGCCCACTTCGCGCAGCGCTGAAACCGATTCTTCACCCATGCCCAGCGCCACACGGCGCGGCGTGCCAAATAAATTAGCCAGCACCGGCATAGTATGACCTGCAACATTTTCAAACAATAGCGCAGGACCTTGTGCGCGCAGCACGCGATCACAGATTTCAGTCATTTCCAGATGAGTGGAAACCGGCAGGCTGACGCGTTTAAGTTCGCCAATTTTCTCCAGCTGCGCAATAAAATCGCGCAAATCACGGTATTTCATTTCTTCTCCTTAAATCCACTCACCACACACTAATAAATTTTTTGTTCGCATGCCGGTCGGGTCTTGAAGCGTTTGTGCAGCCAGAAGTACTGCTCGGGCATTTCGCGCGCACGAGCTTCAATGAATTCGTTCATGCGCCGCGCGTCCAGAATAGCGTCACTGCTGGGATAATTCTCCCAGGCGGGATAGAAAGTCAACAAATAACCCTCGCCTCCCGGCAGCATGCGCGTGATGCACGGCACAACGATGGCTCCTGTCATCTGCGCGATGCGCGACATCGACGTCATAGTAGCGGCAGGCACGCCGAAAAAAGGGATGAAAGCGCCGTCCTTGATGCCCTGATCCTGATCCGGCGGATAGATAAACGGTTTGCCTTGACGCATGCCTTTGAGTATCGGACGCAAGCCCTGCTGGCGGGAATAAAGCAACTGATTGCCAAAGCGCTTACGTTTATTTAACAGCAGTTCAGTCAGATACACATTTTTCTGATTCGCATACATGCACACGCTATCCGCATGCTGAGCAACCCATTGTCCCCCCGCGTCCATCGCCACAAAATGCGGGGTCAGTAAAATTGCCGGCCGGCCTTTGATTGCCTCGAAATGTTCAATCCCTTCGACACGAATCAGGCTGTTGATACGCGCAGCGCGGCTCCACCACAAAATACTGCGCTCTATCAGGCCGCGCGTAAACATCTTGAAATGTGCCCGTAACAGTTGGCGGCGCGCTGCATCGCTCATATCGGGAAAGCATAGCTGCAAATTGATACTGCCAACGCGGCGCCGTTCAGAGGCAAGCAGATAGAGCAGACTACCTGTGAAATTGCCGATCAGCACGATCACGCGAAACGGCAAAAAATGAACCAGCCATAAAATAAAAACACCTGAACGAACTGCCATTACGAGGTACTTTCCTGATCCGGCGGCAACACGCCACGCGATACTTTATAACGGTTATAACTCCATAAATATTGCGCCGGGCACTTCATAATCATTTTTTCCAGTGCCGCATTGATTTGCAGAGGGACAGGCTGCGTATAATCGAGCAGTAAAGGCTCAAAACGAATCGCATAGCCTGCATCCTGTCGTTCAGCGCTAACCAGCAGCAACGTTGCATCGTTTGCCTGTGCCAGTCGTCCCACCAGCGTCATGGTATAGGCCGAACGGCCAAAGAAATCAGCCCATACGCCTTCGCCGCCGCCGGGTACCTGATCGGGCAACAGGCCAATCGCCTCGCCACGCTTCAATGCCTTAAACATCAAACGCACTCCGCTTAAGTCCGCTTTGGCGAGTTTGGCCTGCCCTCTTCCGCGACCAAGACACATTACTTCTTCCAGCCAGGCAAGTTTAGGCTGCCGGTACAAAATGGTGATCGGCTTGTGCTGCGCGCAATATAGCCCGGCAAGCTCAAAACAGCCCAAATGCGGCGTCAGATAAATAATGCTTTTACCGCTGGCTTCAGCCGCTTCAAAATATTCACGTCCCTTGCATTCCACGACACTGTCCAGCACTTCCCTGTATGAACGCCCCCAAATCCAGGGCAGCTCAACGATACTCTTGCCGGCCTCATCGATCACCGCTGACAATAGTTGCCGCCCTTGCGGGTCATCCAGTGAAAAACCGGCCTGCTGCAAGTTTTCCCGCATGCGTGTGGCATACTGTTTTGACAAGGCATAAGTCAACCGCCCAAGCCATGCGCCCAGACGATGTAAAACCCGCAACGGCAATGCCGATAACGAGCGAAAAATAAGCGTAAAAAGAAGTTTAGTCATAGGATGCTGGCAAGTTTGATGGAATTTGATAGAATGTTTCTAATTATTATTAAAATTTAACGGGAAATCATGAGCGATTATTTATTTACTTCTGAATCTGTATCCGAAGGCCATCCTGATAAAGTCTCAGATCAAATCTCCGATGCCATTCTGGATGCAATTCTAGCTCAAGACCCCTATGCAAGGGTAGCTGCTGAAACATTAACCAATACCGGACTGGTAGTACTGGCCGGTGAAATCACTACCACTGCCAATGTCGATTATATTCAGGTCGCGCGCAATGCCATCAAACGCATCGGTTATGACAACACTGAATACGGCATAGACTATAAAGGTTGTGCCGTGCTGGTCGCTTACGACAAACAAAGCCCGGACATCGCGCAAGGCGTCGATCGCGCATCGGATGACTTTTTAAATCAGGGTGCAGGTGATCAGGGACTGATGTTCGGTTATGCCTGCGACGAAACACCTACGTTGATGCCGGTGGCGATTTCTCTGGCACATCAGGTGGTGCAGCGACAGGCGCAATTGCGCCACGATGGCCGTCTGCCCTGGTTGCGTCCGGATGCCAAATCACAAGTGACCATACGTTATGTGGACGGCAGACCGCATTCTATTGATACCGTGGTGTTGTCCACTCAGCATGCGCCGGAGATGACGCTGGAAGCGATCCGTGAAGCGGTGATTGAAGACATCATCATGCCTATGCTGCCTAAAGAGCTCATCAAGGGCAACATCAAGTTTCTGGTTAATCCGACCGGCCGCTTTGTCATCGGTGGGCCGCAAGGCGATTGCGGGCTGACAGGACGGAAGATTATCGTGGATACCTACGGCGGCGCAGCACCTCATGGCGGCGGAGCCTTCTCCGGCAAGGACCCGTCCAAAGTAGACCGCTCCGCTGCCTATGCAGGACGTTATGTCGCAAAAAACATTGTCGCGGCGGGACTGGCCAGCCGGTGTCTGGTGCAGATTTCTTACGCAATTGGTATAGCGCTACCTACCAGCGTGATGATAGACAGCTATGGCACAGGAA
Source organism: uncultured Nitrosomonadales bacterium (assembly GCA_903915035.1). GTDB lineage: Bacteria > Pseudomonadota > Gammaproteobacteria > Burkholderiales > Gallionellaceae > Gallionella. The sequence goes on from CAIWRI010000002.1 coordinate 40,077, forward strand.
AAATTTCCGACGAAAAACTGACCGAGCTGGTGCTGCGTCATTTTGATTTACGCCCGAAGGGCATCGTCAACATGCTTGATTTGTTGCGCCCCATTTATGAGAAGACTGCTGCCTACGGACACTTCGGCCGCGAAGAACCCGAATTCACCTGGGAAAACACTGACAAAGCAGCCGCGCTTCGCGCGGATGCCGGGCTGTAAGCCCGCCCCGGAGGGGTTTGTCAGTGTTTCGAGGAGGCATCGTTAATATGCCGACTCAAAACATTCAAAACCGTCCGTTCGCCACGAGAATATACCTTGAATAACGCCGGCTCGATAAATGCTTCTAAATAAACCACTGCTGCCTCCGTGCCTCAAAGTTAAATTTTTGAGGCGACAACTAGCCTGACACCGGGGGGGCCAGAACGCTCCATTCAATTTCTTCCGGTGATATTTCACCAAACAGGGGGATATTTGTCAAAATGGCTGAGATATTTACTGGGTTTGACAAAATTAATTCCTGTTTTTGATAGTAGTGCTACGTTTAAAAATTTGAGAAGTCTGCTAATTGTCCATCCGACAGGGTTAGTTTGAAGCTAACCTTGACAGTCAGTTTTGCAGAGCACGTTGATTTTTTGATTCCATCTATCTTCTATCCCGGCATGCCGTCCGCGCGCGGCTTGATAAGGATAGGCGTGTAAATCCGGACAAACATGGCAAAGGCCAACAACCAGGCCAGCTGCGCGATTCCCAGCCACAGCAAATAATGATTGGGGACGATTATCGGCAATAACACACGGGCAATAAAGGCTGCGAGCAATAAGACGAAAGCGGGCGTCATCCGTTGCTGATTAATATCGCGACCGGTGTGCGCCAGCGAGATGCGAGCCATCATGCCCAGGGTGATCATGCCGATGCCGCCCGGCGCGAAGGCGTGGATTGCCAGATAAGGTGACAGGGATACAAACGGTGCTATTGCCTTGAGCAAAAAACCGAACACCGCGCCGGCATAACCCAGATATAACACCCACAGCAGCGGTTTTTTCCATATCCCGCTGGTATGCCAGCCCGCCAGTCGCATCAGATGTATCGCGAACAGCAAGCCGGCAAGTACGGCGCTGGCCGTTACATTTTGCCAGAATACATCGGCAATTAAAAACATCAAAAATACATACAAACTGGCGTGATCCAGCCAGAGTCTGTTCTTTAAAGCCACGGGGTAGCCTACGCCCCGTTCGATGAAGAATGGCAGCACGCGCCGCGTCATGGAAAAAACCAGCGCAAGCATGACATAGAGCCCGGAATACAGCCCCCACAGGACGCCATGTTCCAGCATGCCTGATGCGCCGAGATAAAAGCTCAGGTTAGCCAGCATCATCAACACCAGTTTGGCTGCGATACCGATTTGCTTATATTGTTTTACGCGCAATACAGGAATAAAGATCGCAACGGCAAACCACACATTAAATAGTAAATCCAGCAATGCCATAGGCAGTATCTGTGACGGCATCAGCCATCCTGCCAGTCGTGCCGCCAGCCACAGCGCAGCCAGACCTGCCAGTGGATATCCCTTGAGGGTGACCAGACCTGTCCAGTTAGTCACCGCAGTCAGCAAAAAACCGGCAACCACAGCCATGCCGTAACCGAAGATCATTTCATGCGCATGCCAGTTCAGGGTGGAAAATGGCAGATGCGGCTCAGGCCAGCCATAGACAGAAACGCCAATCCAGATCAATATCGTGATCAGCGCATATATGCCTGCCAGCAGAAAAAATGGCCGCAGGCCAAGATTAAACAGGACAAATTTGCTTGTAGGGCTGGCCGGGGGGTGAATGAGCAAAATGTATTCTCTCTTTTTATTATTTTTTTAAAACAAATGGTTAGAAGCGATTTTTTCAGGTTAATGGCTTATTGTTGCGTACCTTAAGTACCTATCTGAATGAGAGTCATATTTTACTGAATACATTTAAAAGGCCTTATAGTCTTTCAAAGATGTAAAATAGATTCGAAATAAAATTCATAACATGTATCATTAATGTATGTTAATAAATATCATCCTATCATGTCAAGACTTTTGTAATGCAGCTTACACAATACACAGACTATTCTTTGCGCGTGCTGGTTTATCTGAGCGTAAAAAAAGAGGGTAAGTCCACAATCACGGAGTTGGCAGACTTCTACGCCATCTCGCGCAATCATCTGGTTAAAGTTGTTCACCACCTCGCACAGCAAGGATTGATTGTCACGTTGCGCGGAAAAAATGGCGGAATGACCCTGGCACGCAGGCCGGAGCAAATTGGTATCGGTGAAGTCGTCAGATTGACCGAACCGAATTTTCATCTTGCAGAATGCTTCAATGGTGATAACAATAAGTGCGTGCTGACACCCGGTTGTAACCTGACGTCAATTTTGTATGAGGCACAACAGGCATTTCTAGCCACGCTGGATCGATATACCATTGCAGATATAATTAATCATCCCGAATTGCTGCCGATTTTATTTTTCCCCCGCAGCCGTTCTAAAATAACCGGATACGCTGCATCCTCATGACAATATGCAATGATCTTTCGCTGCAGGCATGTGCCCGATGCCGGCGCTGACTTCATGCAGACTGACTTTTCGAAGACCCGGTAATATCGAATATTCCTGACATCCGCAAATTATGGCAGGAATATTTGTCTGCCTCAGGCTAAACTCAGGCAGCAAAAATTCTCTTTTGCGTTTATAATCCACCTTCTCCGAGAGGTGCTGCAGCGGGTTTGAACACCCCCGTCAGGCTCGGGATTTCGTATCAACGGCACCTGTTCATTAACCTATACAATGAATGGAGTTTGTATGTACGCTGTTGAAAACGGATTCACCGACTATCTTGTCGCCGACATGTCGCTGGCATCATGGGGACGCAAGGAATTGGCCATCGCCGAAATCGAGATGCCGGGTCTGATGGCTATCCGCCGCGAGTTCGCCGTAACGCAACCGCTCAAAGGCGCGCGCATCACGGGTTCTTTGCACATGACCATCCAGACCGGCGTGTTGATTGAAACGCTGACCGCGCTGGGTGCCGAAGTGCGCTGGGCCTCCTGCAATATATATTCCACACAGGATCATGCGGCTGCAGCCATCGTTGCAACCGGCGTGTCGGTGTTCGCAGTAAAAGGCGAGTCACTTGCCGAATACTGGGACTACACCCACCGCATCTTTGAATGGAAAGATGGCGGTCTGTCCAATATGATCCTGGATGACGGTGGCGATGCGACTCTGTTGCTGCATCTGGGCGCACGTGCTGAAAAAGATGCCGCACTGCTGGACAATCCGGGTTCCGAAGAAGAAATTTGCCTGTTTGCCTCGATCAAGGCCAAGCTGGCAATCGACAGCACCTGGTATTCCACCCGTCTTGCCGCCATCATGGGCGTGACCGAAGAAACCACCACCGGTGTGCATCGTCTGTACCAGATGCATGAACGCGGTGAATTGAAATTTCCTGCGATCAATGTAAATGATTCAGTCACAAAATCCAAGTTCGATAATCTGTATGGTTGCCGTGAATCGCTGGTGGACGGTATCAAGCGCGCGACAGACGTAATGATCGCCGGCAAAGTCGCGGTGATCATCGGTTACGGCGATGTGGGCAAGGGTTGTGCGCAAGCCATGCGCGCATTGTCAGCTCAAGTTTGGGTCACGGAAATCGATCCAATTTGCGCACTGCAGGCGGCGATGGAAGGTTATCGCGTCGTGACGATGGATTATGCCTGTGAATATGGTGACATTTTCGTCACTACCACCGGCAACTATCATGTGATCACCCACGATCACATGAAGAAGATGAAGCACCAGGCGATCGTATCCAACATCGGCCATTTCGACAACGAAATTGACGTCGCTTCGCTCAAGCAATATCAGTGGGAAAATATCAAGCCGCAAGTCGATCATGTGATTTTCCCAGCTATGGATGGCAAGCCCGAAAAGCGCATCCTGCTGCTGGCGGAAGGCCGTCTGGTCAACTTAGGTTGCGGTACCGGTCATCCGTCCTACGTGATGTCATCCAGCTTCGCGAATCAGACCTTGGCGCAAATCGAACTTTTCACGCGACTCGACGCCTATCCGGTCGGCGTATATACTTTGCCGAAGCATCTGGATGAAAAGGTCGCACGCCTGCAACTGACCACGCTCAATGCCGAGCTTAGCGAGTTGACTGACCAGCAGGCAGCTTACATCGGCGTGGCAAAGAATGGCCCATACAAAACTGATCACTACCGTTATTAAAAGCAGGATTGGGGAACTGAGTTAAAAGCAATTGATTTAATCCAATTCCCTATCCTAACTCCCGAATTTTATATGAAACTTATCCTGATCTGGATACTAAACGCGCTGGCATTGATTGCCGTGGCGAACTACGTGACAGGTATCCAGGTAGACGGCTTTGCTGCTGCGCTGGTGGCCGCCTTCTTTTTGGGATTGGTCAATACACTGATTCGCCCCGTCCTGTTGCTGCTCACCTTGCCGGTAACACTGCTGACACTGGGTTTGTTCATTTTTGTGATTAACGGTTTCCTGTTCTGGTTTGCAGGTTCAGTTTTACGCGGCTTCATGGTTGACAGTTTCTGGCATGGCGTATTAGGCGCATTGCTGTACAGCGTATTTTCCTGGGCGCTGTCCGCAGCAGCTACACAATTGATGAGAAAATAAATGCGTAATTCACATATCAGTTTTGAATTTTTTCCGCCACAGACGCACGAAGGCGTGGAAAAACTCACCAACGCACGCAGGCAACTGGCGGCGTTAAATCCGGAATTTTTCTCGGTGACCTTTGGCGCAGGGGGTTCGACACGCGACCGCACGCTGGAGACCGTGACGCAAATCAAGGCGGAAGGCTTTGAAGCCGCCCCGCATCTTTCCTGCGTTGGCTCGACCCGGGAAAATATCCGGGCAATACTTAACACCTACCGTGATGCCGGAATTCGCCGCATCGTCGCCTTACGTGGCGATTTGCCATCCGGCATGGCAACTGCCGGCGAGTTCCAGTATGCCAACGAACTGGTTGAATTTATTCGCAATGAAACCGGTGAACATTTTCATCTTGAAGTTGCGGCCTACCCGGAGATTCATCCTCAGGCAAGGTCCGCGCGTGACGATTTGCTCAACTTCAAACGAAAAATTGATGCGGGTGCAAATTCAGCAATCACACAGTATTTTTATAACGCCGACAGCTACTTTCATTTTGTCGATGAATGTCAAAAACTGGGTATCACCTCCCCCATCGTACCCGGCATCATGCCCATCGTGCGTTACTCGCAACTGGCGCGGTTTTCAGATACCTGCGGCGCGGAGATTCCGCGCTGGATGCGTAAAACCATGGAAGGCTACGGCGACGACAACGAGTCCATACAGGCCTTTGGCCGTGAGTTGGTGGTAAAACTTTGTGAAAAGCTGCTCAAGGGTGGCGCACCCGGCCTGCATTTCTACACGTTAAACCAGGCCTTACCCTGTATCGCTATTTACCAACAATTGGGATTGTCAAAATAATGCAAGCACCTGAACTGTTATTACCTGCCGGCTCTCTGGATAAAATGCGCGCAGCCTATGCCTTTGGCGCGGATGCAGTCTATGCCGGACAACCCCGCTATTCTCTGCGTGCGCGCAATAATGAATTCAAACTCGAAGAATTGCAGACCGGCATCGTTGAAGCCCATCAGCTCGGTAAAAAACTGTTTGTCGCCAGCAACCTGATGCCGCATAACGCCAAAGTCAAAACCTATATGGCCGATATGGAACCTGTCATCGAGATGAAACCTGACGCATTGATCATGGCGGATCCCGGACTGATCGCAATGGTGCGCGAGCGCTGGCCGGAAATCCCGGTGCATTTGTCTGTACAGGCAAATACCGTCAATTATGCGGCGGTGAAATTCTGGAAATCGCTGGGATTGACCCGCGTAATTCTTTCACGCGAATTATCGCTTGATGAGATCGCAGAAATTCGTCAGGAATGCCCGGACATGGAACTGGAGGTGTTTGTGCATGGCGCGCTGTGTATCGCCTATTCAGGACGCTGCCTGCTATCCGGCTATTTCAATCATCGTGATGCCAATCAGGGCACCTGTACCAACGCCTGCCGCTGGGATTACAAGATCGACAACGCTGAGGAAAACGGCACGGGGGACATCGAAAAACTCGATTTCGATTTTGACAAAGCGCTCGGCGAATCTGCGCTGTCCGATTGCGGCTCCCAGCCGCGTCATCCGATGGCGGATCGCGTATATGTGATTGCGCGTCAGGATCATCCGGATGAATTGATGCCGGTCATGGAAGACGAGCACGGCACTTATATCATGAACTCCAAGGATTTGCGCGCGGTGGAGCATGTCGAAAAACTGGCGAAAATCGGCATTGATTCACTGAAAGTGGAAGGCCGCACCAAGTCCATCTACTATGTCGCGCGAACTGCGCAAGTATATCGTCAGGCCATCGACGATGCGGTCGCAGGCCGCCCGTTCAACTACGGTTTATTAGGCGCGCTGGATGCACTGGCCAATCGCGGCTACACGGACGGTTTTTATGAGCGCCACCATACTCACGAGCAGCAAAACTATATGCGCGGTCATTCGGAGAGCACCCGCCAGCAATATGTCGGCGACATCGTCAGTTGCGCAGGAGGCTATGCCCAAATTGAGGTTAAAAACCGTTTCGCGGTCGGTGACAGGCTGGAAATCATCCATCCGTCCGGCAACCAGATCATGCAGCTTAACGAAATGCGAGGCAAAAATGGCGAACCGGTCACAGTCGCACCCGGCAGCGGCCATCATGTGCAAATTCCGCTAGCAGGCGATTTATCCCGCGGCATGATTGCAAGGTTCTTGTAAACGGTGATTCGCAAACTTATTTATCCAGGCAAGAATACAGAGTTATTTATCTCAAATGATCTTCTCCAATCTCTCACAATCCGCTCGCTATGCGGCGCTGCATCCGCTGTTCCAGCGCGTTTTCGACTATATTCGAGATAATGACTTGTATGCGTTTTCGCCGGGTCGTTATAAGATCGCCGGTGAGGATCTGATTGCCATTGTCGAACATGTGTCAGGCCGCACACGTGAAATGGCACGACTGGAGGCACACCGTCATTACATCGACATCCAGCTTGTGCTCGACGGTGATGAAACGATGGGATGGAAACCATTGGCTGATTGCTATAATCCGGTTGCCGAACACAGCATGGATCGCGACATTCGTTTTTTTATTGATGCACCGGCTTCGTGCATCTCCGTGCCCCCCGACCATTTCTGCATCTTTTTCCCCGAAGACGCGCATGCGCCGCTGATAGGTGACGGGCCGATACGTAAGGTGATTTTCAAAATCGCCGTTTAGTGCATCAGGCCGATGGCGGAAATATTGCGACCAGATTGTCAGGCACTTCTCTCTTGCTTGCATGGCTAAGCGCACCGGCTTCCAAAATCGCTGTTACCATCAGGCCTGCCATCGTGGGCAAAATGGCGATACGCGTCAATGCAATCCATAGTATATGCCCCATACTGGTACTGTTTGCGCTCAGACTAACCAGCCAGGCGATAAAAATCAGCACCGCCGAAATCGCATAACCTGATGCCAGCCAGCGACTGTGTCTGAACGCCAGGTGCCAGTGCGCATCCACGAACCAGCTTGTGGGTTTTCTGCTGCGCAGATAAATCCCGGCGATAAGTCCGCCGGTACTGAACAATGGTATCAGCAAACCTGCCATGCCCAGCTTCAATACGATGACAGCGGGTGCCATCAGCAAATTAAAAGCGAACAGACCCATGATGAGCAAATTGTGCGGGATTTGCGCTTGTTTGACTTCTGCTTCGGAGACTTCAAATTGCATGATTTTTCCCGAATGATAATTGGTAATTTGAAGATCAGGCCTGTTCCCGGTCATCGCGTCTAATGCCGGTGTCGGGTGTCAGCTCGGCCGGAAAAATATCACAAAAACTGGCATACAACGAAGTAAACATCATGGGAAGCAGAACCAGCCAGCCCAGCATCATCGGTATACTGGCAACCAGCGCCAGAGACATAAATATCAGGCCATAGACTAGCATCGCACCCATATTGCGGGTGAAAGCATGCAGGCTGAGTTTCATTGCATGAATCGGCGGCACGCTGCGAAAGAACACCAGCATTGGCGCAAACTGCATAGACATCATCAGCAGACTAAATAGCAGGACACCTATCATCAGGGATGCGCCTGCACCGGCGACAGCCTGCTGTATCATATCGGGTGCAGTGGGCGCCTGATTATTCATCAAAATATCCACCAGAGTCGCGCCGCCGGACAGAATCATGGCACCATAAATAAGATATTGGCCAACCAGCGTAATGCCGCCCAACGCGATAAGACGAGAAGGATAATGGGCAAAGCCGATGAACAAGTGCGCCAGTTCCAGCTCGTCACCTTGTTCAAGTGAACGGCAGCCGGCCATCAGGCCAATCACCATGACGGGCATCAACAGACTGACTAATGGCTCGCCAATAAACGGCACGGCAGACAACGCACCTCCGCCAACAAAGCAAATCACCAGCAGAACAATCCACAACAGCGGTGCCTTGATGAAAAGCGCGTAACCTTTTTTAATCCATTGCAAACCCTGTTTAGCTTGCAGTCGTTTTGGTTCCATTTTTTCCTTAAACTAAACTTGACGATTTGAAATCCGACCCGCAATTATTAACTGTCTCTATATCCAGACAGACCGCTTTGATGCAATATGATTTTTCAGTACTCGCTCGAAATGAGCCGGGTCATGCGCATGAATCAATTCTCCATCACGCGGCAAATACTTGTCGAACAGGCGTGACAACCAGAAACGCAGGGCTGCCAGACGCAACATGAGCGGCCAGGCGGCATGCTCTGCTTCCAGAAACGGACGAGTCACATGATAAGCGCGCAAGAACGTTTGCGTAAGCGGAGTGTTCAGTGTGCCATCGACATTCATACACCAGTCATTCACGGTGATAGCCACGTCATACAGCAGCGCATCGGTACAGGCGAAATAAAAATCAATCAAACCGCCGATGCGATCGCCTGTTAACAGCACGTTGTCCCTGAAGAGATCGGCGTGTATCAGTCCTTGGGGCAAGTGTAAGTAATTTTGCTGTGCGTGCAAGCTGACTTCGCTATTGAGCAAAGCCGCTTGCGCCGGATTGGTAAACGGCAGGACTTGTGGCGTTGTACTCGCTCGCCATTGAGCACCGCGCGCATTGGGCATAATCTGCGCAAAACTCATTCCGGCAATATGCATCTGCCCTAGCATGGCACCCATCGCCTCGCATTGCGCCTGACTCGGAGCAGTCGTAGATTTTCCGGTAAGGCGACTGACGATACAGGCAGGTTTTTTGTTCAGCACACCCAGAAACTGATTGTGGCGATTCGCCATCGGTGCAGGGCACGGGATGCCGTGGCGTGACAGATGTGCCATCAGATTCAAATAGAACGGCAGCTCATCCGCACTCAGTTTTTCAAACAAGGTGAGTACAAAACGTCCATTACGGGTGGTCACAAAATAGTTGGTATTTTCGATACCTGATGCGATACCCTGTAATTCCAGCAAATCTCCCAGAGAATAATCCCGAAGCCAGCCTGTCAACTCATCTTCAGAAACGGTAGTAAAGACTGACATGTGTTAGAACTTATGAATAATCCATTGCGGCGGGCGAAATCCCGAATCGAGACTTTCCTGCCGGGCAAATTTACCGTCTCCCCGGTCATCTATCAGATAGTAAGGAGGGCCTACACGGGGTGTGACCTTGATCATATACAGCCGGCCGCCCGAGCGATACTCCTCAATGGTCAGTTCGGTTTGTTTGACGATGGTCACGTCAGGCTCATCAGCCGTGTCCGGAGCCAGGAGAGGCGGTGGATCCAAGGGCGCTAGATTGGCCGGCTGCGGTTGAGCCGCGAACGCTGGAAAAGCAAATCCTGCGAGAATCAATAATGACAAGTAGCGCATGTTAGCAGCCTGTAATGAAGTGGGGTTTTTGCATTTTAGCGCATTTATCAGGCGGCAAGCTCATCATTTGTCGCTTGCGATGAAATCGACTGGCAAGGATGAAGCAAGCCCTGTCGGATAAGCACTATTTTAAACTGGTGTGCCTGAATATCAAGCACAAGACCAACCATTTGGTATCGCAGCTATACTTTAGGATTGAAAGATAGTCTGATCGATTTGAGTTAATAACCATAAGCGTCCGGCTGACTCACCTGTTCGAGTTAGTCAATCTATGCTGTTAGTTTGATTGGCAGAAGTTCGTCGATGCGGCGCATGGTCCAGACGGGAAGTTTTTCCAGCGTATCTTTTAGCCAGGCAGATGGTTCTATGCCG
>CAIWRI010000003.1 GCA_903915035.1 uncultured Nitrosomonadales bacterium
CCGCATCATGCGTGACTTGCCCGCCGCCCGCACGGCTGAAAAAATTGAAGCGCTGTTGCCGTGGAATTTGCATAACACGGATTTAACCATTGAAATGACATGCTGAACAGCCTGGGGTTCATGGATCACTTATGCTTCAAGAACGAAACCGCGAATTAAATCGGAGGTATTGTCGTGTATCGATGTCTCATATGACTCATCAGCAGCGGCTTGAGCCACGCCTGTGTTTTGAGGGGTCAGGTCTCCCGTTTTGCGCAAAACGGGAGACCTGACCCCTTCTGTATGTGACCCCTTCTGTATGACCTCTTCTGTACCCACACAGCAAAACCCGTCGCGCAAGCAGTCAGCACGCCTGTCAGGCAGGTCGCACCCGCAGCCAATCTGGAAAAAACACCCGCACCTGTTCCTGAAGAAAAACCTACCGTAAAAAATATAACAGCGTCCCCTGCTCCCGCTCCGGCAACGAATGATGCGAGCGCTAACAGCGGCGCGCAGACGATAGTACGTCCGATGCCACAAATTCCGGATGATTTACGCGAGGAGGCGTTGAATGCAGTGGCTGTCGCACGCTTTCACGTCAATGTTGACGGCACGGCAACAGTCGAACTAGTGAAACCGACGCAAACCCCCAGGCTCAACCGCTTGCTGCTGGAAACTTTGAAGAACTGGCGATTTTTTCCTTCTATGAAAGATGGTAAACCTGTGGCTTTAATTCAGGAGCTATCCATCAAGATTGAAGTGAAATAATCGGCGTACAAAGCAGGATGAACATTTGATCTATCAGATTGATTATCAATCATTGCTAACAGGAGGAATATGCCTATTGAAAATGGACAAATCGGACTCCTGCTGGTAGCCTATATGCTCGGCATGAAGCACGGGATGGATGCCGATCATCTGGCAACGATAGACGGTTTTGTTCGTGGGAACTTACAGTGTCGCCCGCTGTTAGCACGTTATAGTAGAATTCTCTTTTCGCTGGGTCATGGTACGGTGGTCATTAGCGTAGCAACTGCCGCTGCCTTGATGTCTGGCGCTTGGAAACTACCCGCTTGGTTTGAAGATATGGGTGCATTGATTTCAATTGCATTCGTGCCGCTGATTGGCGCTTACAATTTGCATCAGATAGCACACGTAAAGGCTGCTATCAGCACAGCGATAATCTCGACTACAACACGGCCCCCGCGTTTATTGACGGAGCATTAGGGTGCGACAATATGTCACATTCCCAGCAGGGTTATTCATCGCTATACTTTATCGAATTACAAATTATTACAATCGATAGGGATAAGAAATGAATAAATTATTTGCGCTCAGTGTATTGACGCTGGCCATCAGTCAGACTGTATTTGCCGACAACTTGCCGGAGTTAAGTGTCACAGCCAGCAGACTGCAGGCTTTTCCGGGGAATTCGGCGCTCGATCAGAATCAGTTGAACATCACACGCAGCAGCGACAGCGCCAGTTTATTGACCGATATTCCCGGCGTGAGTCTATATAGCGCAGGCGGCGTATCCAGCTTGCCGGTGATCCACGGCATGGCGGACGATCGAATCAATGTCGAGGTCGATGGCATGAGTCTGATGCCCGCCTGTCCTAATCATATGAACTCACCCTTGTCCTACATCGATTCTAGCAATGTGGCGAACGTCAAGGTGTATGCCGGTATTACACCGGTAAGTAGCAGCGGCGACAGTATCGGCGGCAGTATCCTGGTTAAATCCGCAGCACCCGTTTTTGCCGCGCCCGGACAGGGGACTTTGAGTTCTGCGGAATTGGGCGCTTTTTATCGCAGTAATGGCAATGCGCATGGCGAGAATGTCAATGCGAGCGTCGCCAGTGATTATCTGAGTTTGAGTTATAGCGGCTCAACTGCGCAATCGGGCGATTATACTGCTGCACAGAATTTCAAATCTGTTTATGCGACCCCTAATGGACTGGTGGGTGCCAATGTGGTCGGATCATCGGCTTACAAGTCTGAAAATCAGGCGCTTAACTTTGCGCTGCGCCAGGATAATAAACTGTTTGAACTGAGTGCTGCCGTGCAGTCTGTGCCATTTGAAGGTTTTCCTAATCAGCGCATGGACATGACGGGAAACAATAACACTAGTTTTAATTTTCATTACACCGCTGATTATGACTGGGGGATGCTTGAATCGCGTGTCTATAATCAGCAAACCAGTCATAGCATGAATTTCGGCGATGACCGGCAATTCATGTATGGAAATGCGCCGGGTATGCCGATGGATACCAGCGGTAAAACCAATGGTGTATTGCTCAAGGGCGATATTATTTTCTCGGCGCGTGATGTGTTGAGAGTGGGTGCTGAAGTTCAGAATTACCGGCTGAACGACTGGTGGCCGGCATCAGGCACCGGAATGATGATGTCGCCAAACACTTTTCAGAATATCAACAATGGCTCGCGTGATCGCTTTGATATATTCGGAGAATGGGAAGCGCGCTGGAATCCGCAATGGATGAGTCAGTTTGGCGTGCGCAACGATATGGTCAAAATGGATACGAGCAATGTTCAAGGTTATAGCAGTATGTATGCAACTGATGCGAATTCCTTTAATTCGCTTAATCATGCACATACCGATCAAAACTGGGATTTGACGGCGTTGTCCCGTTATACACCGAACAGCACACAATCCTATGAATTCGGTTATGCGCAGAAAAGCCGCTCAGCCAATCTGGATCAGTTGTATACCTGGTCTGCGAATTCGATGGCGGCGATCATGAATAATATGGCAGGCGATGGCAATGGTTATGTCGGCAATAATAATCTGAAACCGGAAGTCGCGCACACGCTCAGCACCACCGCCAGTTGGCATGATGCAGAACAGGCGCAATGGGCGGCGGCATTGACGCCTTATTACACTTACATCGATAACTACATCGACGCACAGTGTTTGCCGGGTAAGACCTGCAAGCCCAACCAGTTCAACGTGCTGCAATACGTTAATCAATCAGCGCAGATTTATGGTATTGATTTATCAGGCCACCATCACCTGGGCAAATTCGGCAACTATGGCGACATCACTGCGAAAGCTGTATTGAGTTATACCCGAGGTGAAAACTTGACTACTGGCGACAATCTCTACAACATTATGCCGCTCAATACCAGACTGTCACTGGAGCAACGCACAGGTAGCTGGAGCAATAGTGCCGAGCTTCAGCTGGTTGAGGCCAAAACAGACGTCTCGCAACTGAGAAATGAGATTAAAACCGGCGGTTACAGCTTGTTTAATCTGCGCAGCAGTTATGAGTTGAACCAGAAAATCCGCATTGACTTCGGTATCGACAATCTGTTCAATAAGTTCTATTCCTTGCCGTTGGGTGGCGTTTATGTCGGTCAGGGCTCGACCATGAGCATCAACGGTATTCCCTATGGTATCGCAGTTGCAGGTATGGGGCGTTCAATTTACACTGGGATGACCATGAAATTTTAGAGCTATTTAGCTTTTATATTATGACGACATTCGCGATTCGTGTTAGTCAACAATGAATGAAATAGCCTAACTGCCGAAAGAAAACAATGGGATAACTGGCCGTTTTATGGCTGAAGGCAGGCATTATCATTAAAGTAACTCTGACCTAAGGCCTGCTGTGAATTACATAGCGGGCCGTCACAAGGAATCTAGGTTATAGCTGCAGTGTCTCGTTCACGGTACACCGGTTTGAAAATTGCCTGCCGGAAAGCTGACTGTGAGCCGAAAAAACATGCCAAGTGTATGTCCCGGCACACAATATGATGGCTATTCTCGTTAAGGGTTGACAGTGATCTTTTGTATCGCGGCTAAATTGTCCTTGCTGCGTCATCAGCCCGCAGCTGGTAAACCGGCATTCCGGGCACCTGCATCCACAAATCTCAATCTGTTCAGCACACCAGTTCAATGGTTAACTGATGTTATGCACTCGCCATCAAACCCGGTTATTGCCTCGCGATGCTCGTCGTATATCGGCAGGTGGCCTGTCATCTGCCTGTCTACCAATCATCCCTTCTCCCCCACTAGACCAAACGGCATAGGCCATCAGGCATATTGTGCGGCGGCTCGTGTGCCTTTATTCTTCGCCCTGTCGTTTTGCACTTGTATCTTGTCCCGGTCTTTCCGTACCGGTTTCTTTGTCTCTTGTATCTGTTATTTTGCGATCCTCATCAGGCACGCAGGAGCACTACAAAGTTACTTTTACAGGGTGATCAGTTACCTGTCATGACTATAGTCATGACTGAGGATCCGTTGAAAATCACTTTCAAACCTTGACGGGTAACGCGTAAACAACGAAAAGTAATGCATAACGACTCACCAGTGATTTTGCAGGGTTCTAGTAATCATTTTATAAGACCCAGCAGCAACGCATGAACCGTCATCAGTAACGCGTAAGGGATCAAAAGTAAGTTTGCACCCTGTAAAAGTAATTGAAAAAGTGCTCTTTGCAACCCGTAATTTGCCAAAAAATTCATAAAACA
>CAIWRI010000004.1 GCA_903915035.1 uncultured Nitrosomonadales bacterium
ATCCAATGAAAGGGGCTACCATGCTGGCGACTTTGCAAGCGCCGGGCGTCTCGCCGTCGTTCAGTCGTCCGGCGGCCAGCAACGGCAATCCGTTCTCGGAATCGCTATTTAAGACCCTGAAATATTGACCTGAATATCCGCATCAGGCGTTTGAGGGTTTGCTCGCTGCGAGGCAATGGGTCGGCCGTGCAAATTGTACGGCGCACCGGCACAGCGCAATTAGTGACCCCGGCAGAGCGTCATGCGGGACTCGATGTCGCGTTGCTGGAGAAGCGCGCCATCGTCTACGAGGCAGCAAAAAACAGGCGTCCTGAGCGTTGGAGCGGCGCCACCAGAAACTGGCAACCCGTCCTCGTCGTGCACCTGAATCCAGATCAGCAGATCGCTGAAAAAGACGAAAAAAAGGGAGGGGATTTAGAGCTCAAAATGGCAGCATAATCGCAAGCAGTCAGGCGACAACTAGGTTGACAATTTCCGCGGCCGCCTCTTCGCCTTATGATGAAATAGAGAATCAGATCAAGCAAAACGACACCTCACGTGCTGCGGTTCTGGTCGGCACTTCCAATGTCGCCCCTGACAGAGCAGCCGATAATCTCAAGTTGGCAAAGTCTTACGGCGTCACCCCTGCGGTAGTCGATCAATTCCCTGAGCAGTTCAGGCAGGATCAGCTCACTAAGATGGCGGTGCAGACGCTGGCGACTTCGCCCGTACTGCGCGCCCAGATCAACCAGACACCCGGGCTTGCCCCCGTCATAGGTGATGACCTGCGTAATGCCTCTGCCATCGAGCAGATTGGGGCTTTCACGCAGTCCTTACCGCTGGGTCTGATACACGGTGCAAGCGAAGGTGCGGCTCAATTTTTTAAGATGGCATCGATGCCGGTAGCGGGTCTTGCGCACCTGGTTGATAACGCCGCCGGTACGAATATGGCCGATAAGGTTTTCCAGTACGCCACTGCGCCAATGGATCAGGCAGCAGAAGCGAACGCAACACAGCCGGGTGCGAACTTCTACGCGAAGGCCGCGCACTCTGTCGGCAGCCTGGCCAGCATGATCATGACCTCGATGATGGGGGCGCCAGAGCAGGCAGCCGGAGCAACGGCTGAAGCGGCCACTAAGCTGTGGCCTACGATCACCGGTATGCTGGAACATGGTACGGGCGCGATGGCGATCCCTTCCTTGACGTCGGCTGTTGATGCCGGTCAGAAAGTCTACGACAGCACCGGCGACGGTACCGCCGCGTTCAAGGCGGCTAAGGCTGCGTACCTGTCCAACACGGCGATGGGCATCCCGCCTATGTCTGCCGGCGGGGGGTTGATTGCGCGTCTCCTTGGCGGCTTCGCGTCAGGTGTAACAACCGGCGAGCTGGGACGGCAATACGCGAACGCGAACATGCCCGACAATATGCAACAACCCGCGTCCTTCGAGGATGCGATGCTGCAAGGTATTATGGGTGCGGGCTTCGGGGGCTTCGGGCCGCGAGCTGCACCCGAAGGCTGGCATGAAGCTGTTCGCCAGACTTACACCGACGCGGCAAAGGCACAAGCCGCACAGGAAGACTTCGGTCGTCTGGACGCGCTAGGGCAGTTGGCTTCTGCCAGCAAGTGGCGCGAACGTGACCCTGAGAGTTTTAACAAGTTCGTGGATGACGTAACCACTGACGGCAAGTTGGCTAACGTTTACGTAGACGCCAGTGTATTCAAGCAGGAGATGGAGAAGGCGGGAACGACACCCGAAGAATTGCAACAGACATTGCCCGACGTTGCCGCCCAGATGCACGAAGCTGGCGAGACCGAAGGCGCGGTGAAGATTAGCACGGCGGACTACGCCACGCACATTGCCGGTACACCGCTGGGCGAAGCGATCTTGCCGAACCTGCGCACTGACCCTGAAGGTATGACGTACAACGAAATGCAGGAGCACTACGACGGCGAGACGGAACGTTTCAGCCAACTGGCCAAGGATATCTCGACCAAGGCGGAGGATGCCAGCGCGTTCCAGAAGTCTGAGCAGGCGGTACGCGAAAACCTGAGAGCGCAGAACGACGCCACGGGACGCTACCCTGGCGCGGTAAGCAAGTTACATACCGAAGTGTCCACCCTGATCAACTCGCAGATTGCCCGCCGTCTGGGTATCACGCCTGAAGAAGCCTTCGCACAACATGGCGCACAGATTAGCGACGGTTCACAAGGCGGGGCAGGGTTCGATCAACCATTCGGCGGTAAAGAGGTAGCACAGACGGCGCTAGCGAAGGACGCTACGCACCTCAGTGTTGACGGCAAGGATCGCCCCGCGCAGAATAGCGAAGGACGCCCGATACATTGGAGCGAAGAAGGAACCCGTAATTTCTGGAGATGGTACGATGACGCACAACAGCGCGGAGTGGATAGCAAAAGTACAGAAGGCAAAGACAGCGGAGGAACTGGTGGCGCTGGCGATGCAGTTGCCGGATCGGGGACGGGAGGGGCAACCCTCGACGGGGAAGGAAGACCCCGACTTTACTACCATGGCACTAGCGATGACTTCAGCACCTTCGACAGCGACCACCCCAACCGGAAAGACAGCGGGTGGCTCGGAAGAGGAACCTACCTAACTACCTCACACTTCCTCGCAGATTCCTATGCGAATTTGAAAGGGCACAACGAGAACCAGATAAACATGCCCGTTTATGCAGGCGTCCGTAACCCCCTCCATTTAGACGCAGCAGCGGGTAGTGCTCTTAAGTCGGAACTAAGGAAGGCTTCACAGAGCGAGATCGACGCGTGGACTAAACGCATGAAGGACATCGGGCACGACGGCGTCGTGATGACCTTCGCCGACGGGCACCAAGAACTGAACGCGTTCGACCCGTCGCGCGTAAAATCCGCGATTGGTAACTCGGGGCACTTCAACCCAGAGGATTCAAATATACTGCACCAGGACGCGCGCGGCTATTACTCCCCTGAGCACCGCATGATCGCGGCACTCAAAGACGCGAACCTGTCCACCTATATCCACGAGACAGGCCACTACCTGGTCGATACCTACGCGAAGATTGCATCGATGCCTGACGCGCCGGCAGAGATTAAGGCTGACGTTGCGCAGTTGCTAAGCCACGTCGGCGCGCCTGACCTTGAAGCCTGGAACAAGATGTCGCTGGAAGAACAACGCCCGTACCACGAGGCACTTGCCGAATCGTTCGAGCGGTACTTCATGGAAGGCAAAGCACCCACCCTTGAACTGCAACCGGTATTCTCCCGCGTGAAAGCGTGGATGATGTCGATTTACAAGCACCTGACCGCCATCGGCGAACCCCTTACGCCCGAAGTGCGCCAAGTGTTCGACCGCATGTTGGGGGCGGAGCAGGCAATCAAAGATACCGAAGCCGCACGGGGCTATGCCCGTGTGCTGGAGGACAAGCCCGACGGCGTATCGGATGCTGAATGGAAGGACTATATAGTCCAGGGTGCGAGCGCAGAGCAGTCGGGGTCAGGTCTAACATTCCAACATTCAATCAGGTTCAAGGTAAAAGCAGGTTCAAGGTAAAAAACAGGAGCAAGGTTCAAGCGGGACATATCTCCCGTTTTTCGCCGGGTGAGCGATGCGCAAGTTGCCATGAGCGACAGCCCCCGATTCATTCGCGACAGACGACAAGCTGTGATTCACGCGTGATGCAGTTCCTGCCGGATCGTTTCCCGGATGACGTCCGCTAATATCTTACCTTGAACAAACTGTTGCAAAGCTTCATTCATCAATGTCTGATAATTGCGGCCTGTCATTTCGGCGCGCGCTTTGAATATGGCCAGCGTGGCATTGTCCACGCGCATGGTGATGCGTGACTTGCCGCCTTGAGCTGCTTGCAGCGCTGCCAAAGCAGGGACTGCTGAGACCGGTTTTGCATCTGCAAAATCCATGTCGACATATTGGTTGAAAACAGGGTCAGAATTGTTGTTCATAGCGTCTCCTTTGTCCTACAGAATCGGGGGCAGGTCTAACATTAAGAAAGGCGCAAGTCCGACACCTTGAAATCCTCAGATAAACTAAACCGCTAATTCCCGCAGCACTTCAGGGTGCGCTTCGGCAACGCGCAACAGCGTTCTGGCTGCCCCGGAAGGATTCCGCCTTCCCTGCTCCCACTCCTGCAATGTGCGTACCGACACCCCCATCAGCGCGGCAAACTGCGACTGCGACAGTTTTGATACGATACGCGCCCGGGCAACAGGCGATTCAATGACCCGCACGTCACGCGTGACCAGCGACACCCGCCCGATCTTGCCCGCTTTCATCTGAGCGATAGACTCCAGCAATTCGGCATTCAAGTCGCGCTGCGCATCGCGCGCCAGCAATTTGGTTTCAGATAAGTTCGGCATTTTCGGCAATCTCCCGCATTTGAGGTTGAAACGGCAATATTTTCACGCGCACTTTTGGCGTACACCGTCAGCAACCAGATACGCCCCAGCGTATCCTGTACGTGACAGCACTCGCACCCCGCCTCGCTTACCCATACCGGCCCGTGGCCAACTTGCGCACGCCACGCGTACCTGGCACCACGCTGATCCGGACGGCTGGAAATCGCCAGTTGCAATTCGGCCAGTTCGCCATCATTGAAATAATCAGCGGCATAGCGGGTAAACGCGGGTAGTTCGATAATAATGGAAGGATACGCGGGCAGAGTGTGTCTGACGAAGATAATTGCGAATAACAGCTTTATTGTAGAAACCAGTCGCTCAAGCTCTAATCCTTGTCGGACAGCAAATGGCACGCACCAGTCATTCCTGAATATCTGCTTTATTACTGCCAATTTTCAAGATCTCTGGCGGGAATTAAGGGCTAAGAAATCCGCGCCGGACTCAACACTCATATCATGAGATACTGCCTTTGTGCAGTCTGATTTCAGCATTAGTCAGTGCTTCGGGTTGCCCCAGCAACACCAGCACATCGCCTGTTTGCAAGATCATATCTTCATCCGGTTGTGCTCCGTGCACATTGTAGCGTCGCAGCGCCTTGACTTCGATATTGAGCATGCCCAACTCTGCATCACGCAATCGTCTTCCGACAGCAACCGATTCCGCTTTAAGCAATACATTAAGAAAACGCGGCTGCAATTCATCGCTGATTTGCGCTTCATTATCCTGCATGTTATGCAGATAACCGCTAAACATGGCATAACGCCGGGCACGATTTTCCTGCACGTGGCGAACCACACGATTGAGCGGCACACCTGCCAGCAGCAACGCCTGAGAGGCCAACATCACACTGCCTTCGAGCACTTCGGCGACGACTTCTGCCGCACCGGCATTTTTAAACAGCTCCAGGTGTGTGTCATCATTGGCGCGCACCACGACCGGCAGATCGGGACGTAATTCCTTAACATGGCGCAAAATAGCCAAGACAGAATTTTTATCCGTGTAGGTCACGACCAGCACTTTGGCGCGCATCAATCCTGCGGCCATCAGCACTTCGCGTTTGGCCGCATCGCCATACACCACGCTTTTATTAGTGGCAGCAGCTTCCTTCACCCGGCGGGAATCAAGATCGAGCGCGATAAAGCGCAGTTTTTCACCCTCAAGGATGCTTGCCAGCTTCTGTCCACTGCGCCCGTAACCGCACAAGATGACATGACTGGTGCTCGACATGGTTTTGATGGCGATCTGGTGCATCTGCAACGCCCGGTGAGTCCACTCATCTGCTGAAATACGGCGCGTAATGGCTTCAGCGTATTGAATCAGGAAAGGTGCAGTCAACATGGATAACAGCATGGTAGCCAGCGTGATTTGCATCGTGTCGCCATGCAGCAGATTTGCCTGATTGCTGAGTGTCAACAACACGAAACCGAATTCTCCTGCCTGAGCAAGACCGATACCACTGCGCAGGGCAACATCCCAACTGCCTTCAAACATGCGAGCCAGTCCGGCCAGAAGCAGCGCCTTGAGCAATATTAAGCTGCTCAGCGCCAGCAATATCCAGCCCAGATTATGCACAACACTGGCCAGATTGAGCATCATGCCGATGGTAACGAAGAACAGACCAAGCAATACATCCCGGAAAGGCTTGATATCTTCTTCAACCTGATAGCGATATTCAGTCTCCGATATCAGCATGCCAGCCACAAAAGCCCCTAGCGCCAGCGAGAGCCCCGCCAGTTCGGTCAAATAAGCCAGCCCCAGGGTAATGAACAACACGTTGAGCGTGAAAAGTTCCGACGATTTTTGGCTGGCGACGACATAAAACCAGCGGCGCATGATGCGCTGACCAAACACAAGCAAAATCAGCAACACCAGTGCCGCTTTCAACATCGCAAAAGCCAGCATGGCGGGAAGATGCGCCGGTTGTGATGCCAGCGCCGGGATGATGATTAACAGGGGGACCACAGCCAGATCCTGAAACAGCAATACGCCCATCATCTGCTGACCGTAGGGTGAATTGAGCTCGGCGCGTTCGACCAGCATTTTGCTGACAATTGCGGTTGATGACATGGACAGTATGCCGCCCAAGGCCAGACCGGTTCGCCAGTCCATGTTGAACAGCCAGGTGATCGCCATGAATAGCAAAATACTGGCAAGCACTTGCGCGCCGCCTAAACCGAATACGGTGCGATGCATGGCTTTTAGCCGGTTCAGGCTGAACTCCAGCCCTATGCTGAACATCAGGAATACCACGCCAAATTCGGCAAGTTGACGGGTGCTGGACGCATCGGGAATCCAGGCAAAGGCATGCGGCCCGATCAAAACACCAACGCTGATATAGCCCAACATCACGGGCAAACGCAGGATGCGACAGATCACGACCACCAGAACAGCGGTAGCGAGCAGAATGAGTACCGGTGATAGCGTGTTATCCATCTTGTTGAGTATAGGTATTGACGACATGATAATGCCGTACTCTCACGCCGTTTGCAAAGATTTAAAAATTGCGTGCTCCCTGCAGCCCGCCACTCTCCACTATAAACTATCAACTACCTTGCTATAATGCGCACATGATTAAATTTCTTGCCGATGCGCCTCGCGCGCTCGAACTTGGGCGACAGGTCCTCTCTATTGAAGCTGCGGCTGTGCAAACACTCAGCATGCGTCTTGACGATAGTTTTTTGCAGGCGCTTGAGGTTATTTTGCGCTGTGAAGGGCGCGTGATCGTCAGCGGGATGGGCAAGTCTGGACATATTGCGCGTAAAATTGCAGCGACCATGTCCAGCACAGGCACCCCTGCTTACTTCGTGCATCCGGCTGAAGCCAGTCACGGCGACCTTGGTATGGTCACCAGCCAGGATGTATTCATCGCACTGTCTTATTCCGGTGAAAGTGAAGAGCTGATGACCATCGTGCCTATCCTAAAACGCCAGGGTGCGAAGCTGATCAGCATAACCGGAAATCCCGTATCCAGTCTGGCATGCGTAGCGGATGTACATCTGAATGCCGCAGTTGACAAGGAAGCCTGTCCGATGGGGCTGGCACCTACAGCCAGCACTACGGCGTCGCTCGCGCTGGGCGATGCACTGGCCGTCGCCTTGCTCGATGCCAAGGGTTTTAATGCGGAAAATTTTGCCCGCTCTCATCCGGGCGGGCGTCTGGGGCGGCGTCTGTTGACATTAGTCAGCGATGTGATGCGTAATGGGGCACGTATGCCTATGGTGCGGGACGATGTCATGCTCAGTGATGCACTGATGGAAATGTCCCGCAAGGGTGTCGGCATGACAGCGATAGTCGATGAGCAAATGGTAGTCCTGGGTATTTTTACCGATGGCGACTTACGACGTACGCTGGAAAAAAGGCTGGATTTCGGCAGCACCCCGGTGAAGCAGGTGATGTCGGCTAATCCGCGTTGCATCAGTGCCGAAAGTCTGGCTGTCGAGGCTGTGCAGTTGATGGAACAATACAGCATAAACCAGATGCTGGTCGTAAATGAGCGGCATCAACTGCTCGGCGCGTTGAACATGCACGACCTGCTGCGGGCGGGGGTGGTGTGACGGACGATTTTCAGGCGCGCGCCAAGCGCATAAAACTGATCGCCTTCGACGTGGACGGCGTGATGACCGACGGCAGTTTGTTTCTCGGCGACGACGGCCAGGAGTACAAGGCGTTCAACTCGCTCGACGGGCACGGCCTGAAAATGTTGCGGCGCAGCGGCGTGGAGCTGGCGGTCATTACCGGGCGCACTTCGCAAGTGGTC
>CAIWRI010000005.1 GCA_903915035.1 uncultured Nitrosomonadales bacterium
CAATGATACAAGTGGAACCTGAAAGGGATCGCTCTCAGTGACCGCATAACCCGCATCACGCATGGTTCGAACGATACGATCACTCTCATTGGCGCGACCCATTGCGCGCATCGCACCGGCGATTCGTCCGGCGACGACCGAGTTACCACCTTCGAGTAGCTTGACCAGAATCTCGGATGCATCCGAGATCTGTGATAGCGCTATCTGCGCATCAATCGGGTTCGTCGCGAAGAAGGTCGGTGACACACGTACCAGCGATGCCGGCAACGAGAGCAGACGAATCCCCTCCTTGACGACGATATCCGCCCCGGATGCAAAGTCCTTTGAACGGTAATCAAAAAGGCCTGTCTCGAATTTAAGTGTGAGGTTATTGTTTGATCCGGCCCTGGTGTGGATCATCAGCTGACGAGGGATCGTTGTGTTGCCGGCGTGCCTTTGTAGTGATGCTTCGGGCGACAAATACCAGTCGTTGCCGAACCGGACGTTGCAGTATCCGGTAACGAATTCATGGAAAGACGCATACCACGCCGTCGACTCCCCTGCCTTCTCTGCCGGATTGGAAATGATATACCAACCCTTGATGACTTCCCTCATGAAACCTGCAGCAACCAGTCGATCACGATGAACACGACTGAAGTCTTTACTCTGAAATACGTGCAGCCCCCGATCCTGTACGCTTTTCAGGAGTTTCAACGACTCTGCCAGCTTTTCATTTGGGGTGGACATAATATACCTAAGCAAGTTTATTGCGCATTACTATAGCACGTCTATATGGTATTTCAATAGCACGTTTAATCCGCTTCTCTATAGCAAGTTTATTGCGCTGCGCAAGGGATTGGGTTGACCGGTTCTGGCACCCCATACATTAGGCAGCAGCAAATTCTTCGGCTGTTCGGAGTAAAAACACAAATTGCATGTTCTCAGGCACTTTGACCTGGTTTTGCACCAAGCTTAAATACAAACTGCCGACTTAAACGCAAAAAGTATCATTCCTGATAATAGGAATTATCAGGAATGATACTTGGCTTGGCTCAATACGGATAAAGCAACAGCACGTCACATAGCATCAAGATCAACTTCCGAAGTACGCAAGAAAGCGGTTATTCACGGACTGATTAAATTGCTGGTTTCTGTATCAGGTGTGTGTCAACTGCGAACAGTAGCCAACTTGATGCAATGCTTTTTCATTCCACTGAAAATCGCCTCTGCGAGATCCATAGGGAAGTTGTCGGGCAACAGTTTGCTCACGTCAGTAATCACAGCCTCTGTTGACCCAATAATTTCTTCAATCAATTGTTCTGCCGCCGCAGCCCCAAGCCCGACTTGTTGCCCCTGGGCAATCCAGTGCCGTCGCTGGATTTTCTCGATCAGGTAGTAATTAGTGCTTCCCCGCACCGCCATGGCGAGCTTGCCTTTCTGCGGCGGGATTTGATTTCGCCCTTTCCCGATTACAGGGTGAGCAGAAAGTACGTCGTAGATTGGCGTGGCGCGGTAGCGGCCCCCGGCCATATGAGCAATGCTGAAGTTTTTTCCGTGACCATCAGTGGCAGCAAGCACCCAAAAAATGAGCTGAGTCTTGAAAAAGTTCCTGCGGTCCTGTTCGGCATGGTCAGACCCGAGCAGCAGCGCCATGATCTGAGCGATACCAGGCCCGCCGTCTGGTTGATATTTGCGTAGCGGTGACACACCGGTTGCCTGACACATATCTTCCTGAGGGAGACGGATGATCCAACTTCCATCGCTGGATGGTGTTCGGTCGAATCGCTCGACAACGAGCGTTTTTTGCTCCTCGAAGTGTTCAATTTCGCACCGCGCTATGGGAATTCCGTAGGCATTCACAATTATCGAGCACAACCATTCGTTCTCAACCGAGGTGCGCATATCGGCCTGCATATGGCCGACCAGACCTAAGGGC
>CAIWRI010000006.1 GCA_903915035.1 uncultured Nitrosomonadales bacterium
AAACATAATCAACTTCTTGATTATTTAGCTTTTCAAATTACTTTAAAGCTTCGTTTCAAAGCACGTTGCGGCGAAGAGGTGCGCATTATAGAGATCAGATTCCCCACGTCAACACCTTTCTGAAATATTACTGAAATACATTTATTGTTCAGGGCTCGCATTGCTTCAAAGTTGACTGCGAACACACCCATATTTGTACACATTTAACTCCGCAACGGCATGAAAAAACCTTCATTAGATTATGTGTTTATTTCTTGAATCCTGAATCTAAGTATCGATATACCACTTTTCCATCCACTAGCGTGTAACGCACCTTACCTTGGACCTCCATACCCGTGAACGGGGTATTTTTACCCTGACTCTTCAACGCACCGGGCTCAACACGCCAATATGTTTCAGGATCAAACACACAGATATCGGCCACTGCACCGACGCTCAGATGACCTGCATCCAGGCCCAGTATTTTTGCGGGGCGCTGCGTTATACGCCCCAGAGCATCAATCAGAGTTACTTTTTCCTGCCCGGCCCATTTCAACAACAACGGCAACAAAAGCTCAAGACCGGTTGCACCCGATTCAGCCTCGGCAAAAGGTAATTGCTTGGCATCTTCATCCACCGGGGCATGATTGGAGCAGATCGCGTCGATTGTACCGTCCAGCAGGCCGGCACGCAGCGCGGCGCGGTCACGCAAACTGCGCAGCGGCGGAGTCAGGCGACAATTAGGATCAAAATAGCCGATGTACATTTCAGACAAATGTACGTGGTTTGCCGTAACGTCACAGCTCACCGCCAGCCCCTGCTGCTTGGCTACCCGTATCATCTCCACCCCCGCAGCACTCGATAGCCGGCAGACATGCAATTTCACGCCGGTATCACGCGCCAGCGTCAGCATCGTCGCCAGCGCAATAGTTTCAGCACTTACAGGAATGGCAGGCAGTCCGCAGCGTGTCGCCACTTCGCCATCATGCGCCACACCATCACGCGACAGAAAACTGTCCTGCGGGCGCAGCCAGACGGAAAAATCAAAGGTAGCCGCATATTGCATCGCGCGAAACAACACACGGGTATCAATCAATGGCGCATCAGCCTGACTGAATGCAACACAACCCGCATCCACCAGTTCGCTCATTTCCGTCAGCTCCTGCCCCATTAATCCCGAGGTCAAGGCCGCAACCGGATACAGATGTGCCAGGTTCAGATTTCTCGCACGATGTTTCAGCATTTCCACCAGACCCGGCTCATCCAGCGGCGGGTCTGTGTCAGGCGGACAGGCAAGGCTGGTGACGCCACCCGCGACAGCCGCCAGCATTTCGGATTCAAGCGTCGCCATATATTCATAGCCCGGCTCACGTAAGCGCGCTGCCAGATCAATCAGCCCTGGACAGACGATCAATCCTTGCGCCTCGATCACCTGGTCGGCAACAAAACCTACCGGCATCAAACCTGTCGCTGCGATCAACTTATTCGCGATGAACACATCCAGCATCGCGTCAATGTTGTTTACCGGGTCAATCAGCCGGCCATTTTTGATATGTATGTTCATGCTTTACTCCCTGCCAGCGTACTCATCACCGCCATGCGAACCGCAATACCGAAGGTCACCTGCGACAAAATCACCGATTGCACGCCATCTGCCACCCGAGAGTCAATTTCAATGCCGCGGTTCATCGGCCCTGGATGCATCACGATGGCATCCGGCTTGGCATAGGCTAGTTTTTCTTCCGTCAAACCGTAATTTTTGAAATATTCCTGACCAGAAGGCAGCGCCGCCCCCTGCATGCGCTCATTCTGCAAACGCAACATCAGCACCACATCGACATCCTTCAAGCCCTTCGCCATATCGTGATAGACCTGTACACCGAGATTTTCGACCATAGTGGGCAACAAGGTTTTCGGTCCGATCACCCGAACTTCCGGAACACCCAGCGTGGTCAGCGCATGAATTTGCGAACGCGCAACGCGTGAATGCATCACATCCCCCACCAGCGCCACCCGCAGATTATGAAATTCCTTCTTGTAATGCCGGATGGTAAACATGTCCAGCAAAGCCTGGGTCGGATGTGCATGACGTCCGTCACCGGCGTTGATCACATGGATTTCCGGCGCCACATGTCGTGCAATCAGATGTGCCGCACCACTTTGCGAATGCCGCACAATGAACATATCTGCATGCATCGCGCACAGGTTGTCTACGGTGTCGAGCAGTGTTTCGCCCTTACTGGTGGAGGATGAGCCGATATTCAAATTGACCACATCGGCTGACAGCCGTTTGGCTGCAATTTCAAAAGTGGTTCGCGTACGCGTACTGTTCTCAAAGAAAATATTGAACACTGATTTTCCATGCAACAGTGGTACCTTCTTGATCTCTCGTCCTTCATCCAGGTCAAGAAAGCCGGCGGCTCGATCCAGAATGTCGCGCATAATACGCAGCGGCAATCCTTCTGTGGTCAGCAGATGCTGAAGTTCACCATCCTTGTTCAGTTGCGGATTATTCATATTTTATATCCTGTCGGCATTGACGATGACGCAGACGGCCGGATCGTCCAGATAAGCCTGTAAAATTTGTTGCGCAGCATACTGGTCAATCAGCGTTTTTTGCGCACGACCTCGTATACCCTGTTTATTTAACTGTTCACTGGCAGCGACCGAGGTATAGCGCTCATCGACCAAGATTGTCGTCAAACCGAAGCGTCCATGCAGGCGATTGGCGAAACGCCGGCACAGCGCGGTCAATTCGTGCGAGCTTCCGTCGTCATTACATGGCAGTCCAACCAGCAGCGCGCAAGGCTGCCATTCCTTGACCAGGGTTGCTATTGCCGCGAACCTGAGCGTATTTTTCTCTTCACTGATCGTGAGCAAAGGCCTTGAACTGGCTGCAATGGTATTGCCCACTGCCACGCCTATGCGCTGCGTACCAAAATCAAAGGCCAGCAAAGTACCTATAACAGGATTCGGGATGCGGGATTCAGGATTCAGCGGTGATGTATGAGGGGTTATTCCCGAATCTGAACCACCTGAGTCTGGCAGCGCACGTTTTAACTCTGTATTTTGGACACGACATCCTGCCTCCTGCATCCTGGTTCCTGATTGATCAGGCATGCCCGGCATCCTCAACCAGCATCGAATAGTTTACGCCGAGTAAAGCCATCGCCGCAGCCAGTCTTTCTTCAGCAGGGAGTTTGAACAAAATATGCTCGTTGGCAGGCACGGTCAGCCAGATATTTTCGTTGATTTCATGCTCCAACTGCCCCTGCTCCCAGCCCGCATAACCCAAAGTCACCAGCATATTGTCCGGCCCGACTCCCTCGCCTATCGCTTCCAGAATATCTTTGGAGGTCGTCATCGCCAATCTGTCATTAATCCTAAGCGTAGATTGCCAGTCCTTTTTTGTGTCATGCAACACAAAGCCACGCTCGACTTGCACCGGACCGCCAACATAAACTGGCATTTTGGCAAGCAGAGGATCATGCAGAGGGATATTGATCTGACTGAACATGTCAGCCAGCGTCAGACTTACGGGTCGGTTTATAACCAGACCCAACGCGCCGTTTTCGTCGTGCTCACAAATATAAGTCAACGTACCGGCAAAGAAGCCCTCTTGCATGGCAGGCATGGCAATCAGGAAATGGTGAGTAAGATCGAATTTGGACATATGGTTATTGTAGCTGGCTATCGGATGCTTCACAATTGAACGCGCATAAAATGCCTGAAATACGCCTGGAATATAATTTTTTCGGCAAATAAGCTGCTTCAATTTACCTGAATTTGAATAACAAAGCAGATTTCACAACCAACCCTGGCGTTGATTGCAATACACCTGCTGCAGCTTCATTCTGTTTAAGACTCATATTCCGCTAACGCTTCCAGAACTGCGGGGTAAACAGAATCAATACGGTGAAAATTTCCAGACGACCTATCAGCATGGCGAACGTGCATACCCAAGTCTGAAAATCAGTCAGTACGCCATAATTACCGGCAGGACCGACCACGCCAAGACCCGGCCCTGCATTGTTGATACAGGCAATCACAGCAGAAAAGGCGGAGATGAAATCCAGGCCGCTGATCAGTAAGGCAAAGGTCAAGGTCGCCACACTCATGAAATACAGGAAGATAAAACCCAGCACTGAAAAAACCACACTGTTTGGGATCACCTGACCGCCGATCTTCAGAGGATTGATCGCAGCAGGATGCAGCAATTTAATAAATTCACGTCCGGCCTGCTTGATCAGCACCAGCGTGCGTATCATTTTGATGCCGCCCCCGGTAGAACCCGAACTGACCGTAATACAACTCAAAAAGAGCATCCACATCGGTGCGAAAATCGGCCAAAGGCTGAAATTGGCACTGGACAACCCGCTGTCGGTTGCCATTGACACCACGTTGAAGCTGGCGAAACGCAATGCGGTCAAAAAATCCGGATAAGTTCCCTTCCACCACAAAAAGCCGGCGATACCGACACAGCTGATCAATACCAAACCTAGCGTTGACAAACCTTCAACATCAAACAAGTAGGGTTTAAGACTTTTTCCCCGTACAGCCATAAAATGCGTGGCAAAATTCATCGCCGCCAGCAGCATGAACGCCATCAACACCGCTTCAATCGCCGGCGAATTAAAATAACCGATACTGCTGTCATGCGTAGAAAAAGCGCCCAGGCTCATCGCCGCAAAAGCATGACAAATTGCATCCAGCCAGCTCATGCCGACCAGCTTTAACGAACCTATGCAGGCAATCGTAATGCCCAGATAAACCAGCCAGAGATTGCGGGCTGTTTCAGTAATGCGCGGCGTAAGTGCGGCATTCTTCATCGGCCCCGGCGTTTCAGCCTTAAACAATTGTCGCCCGCCTATACCCAATAGCGGCAGCACGGCAACCGCCAGCACGATAATTCCCATACCGCCCAGCCAGCTCAGTTCATGCCGCCAGATATTGATCGCAGGAGGTAAAAAATCCAGCCCGGTCAGCACTGTCGCGCCGGTGGTGGTCAGTCCGGACATGGTTTCAAAATAGGCGTCGGTAAAAGACAAATCCGGCAACACCAGCAGCAGCGGCAAGGTCGCGACGGCCGGCATCGCGGTCCACATTGCCACCACCAGCAAATAGCCGTGCCGGATTGATATCTCACCTTTATAGCGGCGCGTGACCATCCACATCCCACCGCCGATAGCCGCCGTCCACAACATGGCCGTCAGAAAATCGAGCAATACGGACATGTCGCCGGAAATCAACGCAGTGGTGACGGGCATGATATAAGCGATGCTAAATACCACCAGCATCAAACCCAATGCGTTTATTACTGTCAGCGCGCGATGCATTAACGTAAAACTCGCGCAATGATTCGTTGGCCGCCTCGCCCATCTGCGGGAGAGCGTTGAGGCGAGGGAGCTGACATGGCCTTTTTCATCATCTGTAGCATCGTCTTTGCCATGTCCGTTAGAAAAATCCGAGGTTAACCTGGAACAGCTTTTCGACCTTTTTCACCATCGCCTTATTGATGACGAACACGATGACGTGATCCTCAGCCTCAATGATCACATCGCGGTGCCCCATGATTACTTCGTCTCCGCGCACCAGCGCGCCGATGGTCGCTCCCTTGGGCAGCTCGATTTCGTCTATGCGCCGCCCCACCACCTTGGAAGATTTTCTGTCGCCATGCACAATCAACTCCAGTGCCTCTGCAGCCCCGCGGCGCAAGGAATGCACTGCGGCCACATCGCCCTGACGCACGTAGGCCAATAATGAGCCCATGGTGACCTGGGCGGGAGATAGCGCAATATCGATTTTTCCGCCCTGTAGCAGATCAACATAAGCACTGCGATTAATCAGGGCGATCACCTTGCGCGCGCCAGCCTGCTTGGCAAGCAACGCTGACATGATGTTATTCTCATCATCGTTGGTCAGCGCACAGAACACATCCACTTCACCGACATTTTCCTGCTGCAAGAGTTTTTCATCCGTGCCATCGCCGCTCAGCACCAGCGTATTGGTCAACTCACCCGCCAGCTTCTCGCAGGATTTTTTATTGTATTCAATCAGCTTTACCTGATAATCCCGCTCCAGTGTCTGAGCCAGGCGACGTCCGATATTACCTCCGCCTACAATCATCACACGACGGCTGGGTTTATCCATGCGGCGCATTTCTTTTAAGACACTACGGATATTGCTGGTCGCTGCAATAAAGAAAAGCTCATCGCCATCCTCAACCACCGTGCTCCCCTCAGGAATCAGCGGCCCGTTCTGGCGGAAAATGGCAGCGACACGCGCATCAATATGCGGCATGTTGTCATGCAGCACACTAAGAGGCTTGCCCACTAAAGGACCGCCCTCGAAGGCGCGCACCGCAACCAGAGAGGCCTTACCCTGAGAAAACTGCAACACTTGCAATGCTTCCGGAAACTCAATCAGCTTGCTGATGTACTCCGTCAGAATCTGCTCCGGACAAATAGAGTAATCCACACAGAAATTATCTTTGTTAAACAGTTCCGGGCGTGACAGATAATCTGCCGAACGGATGCGCGCAATACGCGTCGGCGTGTTGTAAAGGCTGAACGCCAGCTTGCATGCCAACATATTGACTTCATCGCTTTGCGTAACCGCCAGCAGCATATCCGTATCCGCGATACCTGCCTGCTCCAGCACGGAAGGATGTGAAGCACTACCGATCAGCGTGCGCAGATCCAGTCGCTCCTGCAACAAGGCCAGCTTGGCACCATCCGAATCCACTACAGTGATGTCGTTAGCCTCGCTTACCAGGCTTTCCGCCACGGTAGAACCTACCTGCCCTGCACCCAATATCAATATTTTCAAGCTAATTCCCTAATGCAATAGTGCGATTGATTACGCCTGTGCTCGTATCCAGGTTTTCCATTCATTGAACATCGACTCGCTGCGTGCCGCGATTACCGAACGCTGCCAGATATCGCCCGCCGAAAAATCATCCGACTCAATACAGCAGGCATAGCCCCCGGCCTCCGACAGAATCAGCACACCGGCAGCATAATCCCATAGTTTCTGTCCGCCATGCAGATACAGATCATAACGTCCGGCAGCGGTATAACACCAATCCAGCGCGCTTGCACCAAAATTACGCTGTGAAGCGCAGGGCGGGTACGTTGCCAGTTGGGCTGCCAGCCTGGCATCCAGCCTTTTTAAATCAACATTGGCGAGCGCCTTGCACATGGTATCGACAACAATGCGTCCAAGCAGCTTGTCGCCATTCAGATAAGCTCCCTTGCCGACTTCTGCTGCAAACATTTCATCCGCTACCGGGTCATATACCACACCCAGCACACTCCTGCCCTCACGCAACAGCGCAACAGATACCGCGAAATAGGGCAGTCCATGCACAAAATTGGAAGTACCATCAATCGGATCTATGCACCAGAGACCTTCCCTGTTCGATTGCCAGATCGCCCGCTGCTCGTTCTCCGGCATTTCCTCACCCAGCACAGGAACATTGCAAATCGCCTGCAGTTTACGAATCAGTGCAGTTTGCGTAGCGATATCCGCATCGGTACATAAACTGCCATCGCTTTTATGCTTATGCGCCACTTTCAGATAACGCGGCATAATTTCTTCTGCGGCCACCAGTTTGACGGCTGCAATTGTCGCTTTGAGCAGCGCGCTCATGCCGACCGTACCATTCTTTGACAGAATATGTTTTTCCATCATTGTCCTTTCCATTTAATCGAACAGCCCATACTGGCGAATTGCTCACGCGGACCTTGCCCTGTGCGTGCGACCTGCAACATCGCCTCAAATAAGTCGCGCGGCGCATTTTCCACCGCCTCCTTGCGTGTGGCATCCAGACGACCGCGATATTGTAGTTCGAGATTAGCATTAAAACCGAAAAAATCCGGCGTGCATACCGCACCGTAATCCTTCGCCACCTGCTGTGTTTCATCCAGCACGTAAGGAAAAGGGTATTGTTGCGACACCTGTTTCATGTTTTCAAACGAATCTTCTGCATAATCAGCAGTATCATTGGACATGATGGCAATGCTGTTGATGCCGTGCTGCTGCAATTGGAGCGTATCCTTCACCAGTCGCTCGCGTATGGCTTTGACATAAGGGCAATGATTACAGATAAACATTACCAGCAGTCCGTTCTTACCTTTGGCACGGGCGAGGTTATAGCGAACGCCGTCCACGCCCGGTAAATCAAAATCAAGTGCCTTCCAGCCGAAATCACACAGCGGCGGTTGTAAACTAACCATTCCATCCTCCTGACAAAACACTTTACGTAAACATCGCATAGCGACACATTACTACTCTCCACCTCCGGGGGGAGAGGCAGGAGAGAGAGAAAAGACTTTAGTGAGTACAACAATCTCAAAATATTAAACATGACTTCTCGCAAAGTTCATTTGACGGTATATTATCACGCCCGTACGCCACTCAACTATCGTTCATCATGCCACGTTTTTATTGCCCGCCCCCGCTTCCCTGTGAAGGTTCATTTTATCTGCCGCCGGATGCTGCTCACCATGCCAGTCGCGTGCTGCGCCTGCGCACAGGCGATCCGGTGCAATTATTCGACGGAGAGGGTCACGAATGTCATGGTTTGATTGGCGATTTATCGGCTAAACAGGTCCTTATTGAGGCTATCCGTCAGATTGAGATCAACCGTGAATCGCCGCTGCCGCTGCTGTTGGCGCAGGCTTTATCCAGCAGTGAAAAAATGGACTGGGTGATTCAAAAAGCCACCGAACTTGGCGTTGCTGAAATTCAGCCGCTGGCAACACAGCGTAGCGTAACAAAACTGTCTGATGAGCGGGCCGGAAAACGCACCGAGCACTGGCAACAGGTTGCCATCTCGGCCTGCGAGCAGTGCGGGCGCAATGTGTTACCCGTCATTCATCCACCGCTGGACATCATGCTATGGCTGCAACAGATGCGCACATCAAAAAACAGCAAATACATCCTGTTGCCTGAGGGTGCAGTGTCGCTGCACACACAGCCAAAACCGCAAGGCCGCGTGGTTTTACTGATAGGCGCCGAAGGCGGCTTTTCCCCCGCTGAGAGCGAATCTGCACTGCTTTGCGGATTTACCCCTGTACGTCTGGGCCCAAGAGTGATGCGCACCGAGACCGCCGCCATTGCAGGACTTGCCGTCATGCAAACGCTGTGGGGTGATTTTAACAACTAAAAAGGATTTGCAATGCCAATCAAGACCAATCCTGCTGATTTCGTTGCCTGGTTTCGTTCCGTCGCGCCTTATATCAACAGCTTCCGCGGCAAAACTTTCGTGATTGCCTTTGGCGGTGAAATGGTCGAAGAGGGTCATTTCATTGAGCTGACTCACGACTTCAACCTGTTGGCCGCCCTGGGAATCCGTCTGGTACTGGTACATGGCGCGCGCCCGCAAATCGAACAGCATTTAGCCAAGAAAAATCTTGCGGATACGTATCATCAGGGCATCCGCCTGACCGATTGCGAAACCATGCTCTGTGTAAAAGAAGCCGTCGGCAGACTGCGTGTCGAAATCGAGGCGCGGCTATCCATGGGGCTGGCGAATTCGCCGATGGCCAATGCCGATATCCGCCTGGCAGGCGGCAATTTCATCACCGCACAACCGATAGGCGTGATTAATGGCGTGGATTTGCAACATACCGGCTCAGTACGTAAGGTGGACGTTGCCGCGCTGAACAACCGCATGAACTTCGGCGAAGTGGTCCTGCTCTCACCGCTGGGCTATTCTCCCACTGGCGAAGTATTCAACCTGACCCTGGAAGACGTTGCCACCGCAACGGCGATCGCCCTCGACGCCGACAAACTGGTTTTTCTGATGGATACCGACGGTATTCAAGATGAGACGGGCGATTTGCTCAGAGTGATGACGGTTGCACAAGCCGAATTACTGTCTGAGCGCCCGCAGTCCGACGACATCAAGTTGTTCCTGCCCTGCGCAATACGCGCTTGCACCGCCGGCGTTGCGCGTACCCATCTGATCAGTCGCCACACCGATGGCGCGATATTGCAGGAATTGTTCAGCGACGACGGCATCGGCACGATGGTCGTGGAATCCACGCTCAATACCTTACGCGATGCGACGATCGAAGATGTTGGCGGCATTCTGAATCTGTTGGTTCCGCTGGAAGAGCAGGGCATTCTGGTCAGGCGTTCACGTGAACTGCTGGAACGCGAGATCGAGCGTTTCGTGGTGCTGGAACACGATCATCGCATCGTTGGCTGTGCTGCACTCTACCCCTTCCCGGACGAAGCCTCCGCCGAACTTGCCTGCATGGCGGTCGATCCGCAATGCCGCGACCGGGGATATGGCGAGGCGATACTTGAACATATGGCAAACCTTGCCAAGGTACAGAAGCTGAAAAAAATATTCGTACTGACCACCCGCACTGCACACTGGTTTTTAGAGCGCGGTTTCAATGAAAGCGATGTCACCGACCTGCCCGCACAGAAAAAATCGCTGTACAACTATCAGCGCAAATCCAAGGTATTCGTCAGAACAATATAATGCGCTGAGTCATCTGCTTAAAATTTATGCGAATTCTTATAGTGCGGTGAGTTTTGCATATTCCAGCGCCAGCCATTTGCTGCCCGCGTGTTTAAAATTGACTTGCACGCGACCATCGTTGCCGCTGCCTTCCGCGCCGGTTACCACCCCTTCGCCAAATTTCTGATGCATCACGCGCTGACCGGTGCGCCAGCCGGTATCTGAAACGGCGCACTGCACGGGCGCTGCCACCGGTGCCACGTAGCCGAAGGCCGCAAAGGGATTGCGCGGCACGGCACGGGGCGAGAGCCATAGCAGCAGCTCATCCGGCAATTCCTGCAAAAAACTGGACGGCGCGCTAAAGCTCACCTGCCCGTTCAGCATGCGTCTTTGTGCAAAACTCAGGTATAAACGGCGACGTGCGCGGGTAATCGCCACATACATCAGGCGTCGCTCTTCATCCAGCCCGCCATCCACCCGCTGACTGTTCTGATGCGGGAACAAGCCTTCTTCCAGACCTGTGATGAACACCGCGTTAAATTCCAGCCCTTTGGCGGCATGGACGGTCATCAGATGCAAGGCATCATCCTGATCGCCCGCCTGATGCTCCCCGGCTTCCAGTGAGGCATGAGTCAGGAAGGAAGTCAGGCTGTCGTCCTCATTTTCATGCACGAACAGGGTTGCTGCCGTGACCAGCTCGTTCAAATTTTCCAGACGCTCTTCCGCCTCGCGTTTCTTGGCCCCGGTCTCGTTCTTATAATGCAGCACGAGGCCGCTATTCAGCAGTACATGCGCCATGATTTCAGGCAGCGGCAACTCACGCGTAGCACGACGCAGCGCTTCGATCAGTCCGACAAAAGCAGTTACCTTGCCGCCGGCGCGTGCTGCCGCATCCCATAGCGTAGTACCGTGCAGCTTAGCCGCTTCCTGCAACTGTTCGATGCTGCGCGCACCGATGCCACGTGTCGGGAAGTTAATAATGCGCAGCAAGGCATTGTCGTCCTCGGTGTTTTGCATCAGGCGCAGATAGGCTAAGGCATGTTTGATTTCCTGACGCTCGAAAAAGCGCAGCCCGCCATAGACGCGATAGGACAATCCTGCCGACACCAGCGCATGTTCCAGCACCCTTGATTGCGCATTCGAGCGGTACAGCAAGGCCATTTCAGTCAGTTTTAGCCCTTCCGCTTTGAGTTGCCTGATTTCGCTGACGATGAAATTGGCTTCTTCCACGTCGGTCGGCGCTTCCATCACGCGCAGTTTTTCGCCGCCTTGCTCCGACGTCCAGAGATTTTTGCCCAGACGATTCTTGTTATTGCTGATCAACGCATTCGCCGCATCGAGAATATTGCCGTGTGAGCGGTAGTTCTGCTCGAGCTTGATGACCGCGTCGACCTTGAAGTCACGCAACAAGTCTTTCATGTTGCCGACATTTGCACCGCGAAATGCATAAATCGACTGGTCATCATCGCCCACCGCAAACAGTGAATTATTTTTCCCTGCCAGCAGTTTTAACCATTGATATTGCAAGGGATTGGTATCCTGGAATTCATCCACCAGAATATGAGTGAAGCGCGCCTGGTAATGTTCACGGATAGCCGAATTGCGCGACAGCAACTCATAACAGCGCAGCAGCAATTCAGAGAAATCCACTACGCCCTCTTTCTGGCATTGCGCATCGTATGCGGCATACACCTCAACCTTGCGACGCGTGTACGGATCAAAGGCTTCCACATCATGCGCGCGCAAGCCCTGCTCCTTGCTGCTGCTGATGAAATTCTGCAGCTCACGCGGCGGGTATTTTTCATCATTCACGTCCAGCGCCTTCATCACCCGTTTAATCGCCGATAACTGATCGCCGGAGTCGAGAATCTGGAAGGCCTGCGGAAGATTGGCTTCGCGATAATGCGCGCGCAGCAGGCGATTGCAAAGCCCGTGAAAAGTACCTATCCACATGCCGCGGGTATTGACAGGCAGCATCGCCGACAGACGAGTGACCATTTCTTTCGCGGCCTTGTTGGTAAATGTCACCGCTAAAATGCCGTGCGGACTGACCGCACCGGTACTGATGAGATAAGCGATACGCGTTATCAGCACGCGCGTCTTGCCGCTGCCGGCACCAGCCAGGATCAGTGCGGATTGCTGAGGCAGCGTGACCGCTTGCAGTTGAGGGGGATTGAGGCCGGATAAAAGTGTGGTATTCATAGCCGAATTATCCCATAAGGCAGCACCCTCATCGACGCAATCGTGAGATTCCATGTAAACGGCAGATGCAAGCCACTCGCCATCAAGCCCGGCTGTAGCCTATAGCGATGCTCACCGTAACTCCGGCAATCCAGGGAAATGCCTATACTACTAAGAATTTACCAATAGCGATAAAAGAATTACCGTAGAATCATGCACAGCAATTTAACCCTTGAATTTCGCCCGCAATCGTAAATTGAACGGCAACGACTATTCGCGACAAGCGGCAAATGTGAGCAGAAGTTCTGGTGAGGTACAAAAGCGTGAGATGTTCAGTATGTAAGCTGGCTTGATATATCCAACCAGAATAAGCGTTTAGAATAGTTACTGTAGCGCGCGACAAGTTTATACAGAATGCTGTCCTGCCTATGTTTGAATAATTCCGTCTATTTTACGTTAGGCCATACTGAGGAGGAAAGAAGGACACGATGAACGCAGACAAGAGCTTACGTGAACAAGGCATTACTTGAGCCGGCCCGACGCGCTGGCAAGACTGATGTCGTAACCCTTGCAGGAGAAATACATGCTGATCTCCAGCTTGATCACCGCATGCCAGCCCTTTTTTCAGCGCCCGATGCGCAGAAACTTCAGAAACAATTCGTGTCATACTGAGCACACGCAGCGGGCCTAGACAAAACGCTACCGCCACATGGTGATTTAGTATTCAGCACGAGAGGAGAGGAGGGGCTGCTACCTTGCGAAAACGGGAGTTTCCTCAAAGCGCCCCTCAAAGCAGCCAAGAAATCTGCGTACAGCTGAATTTTCTCTATTTTGCAGACGGCCCGCTATGCTGAGGTGACGACCAGCGATGACAACACCACTACTCGCTATGCTGACGAGACTGCCAGCTCAGGGGATAAAACTACCCGCTACGCGAGTAAAACTGTCCGCTATATCTTCCTTTATCACGGCTATGAGAGCAAGGCTGCCCGCTATGTCTTCCTTTATCACGGCCATGAGGGCAAGACGGCCAGCTAGGCCGACACCTCTGTCAGCTATGCGAATACCTTTGTCCGCTACGCCGTCACCTTTGCCGCCATACCTGGCAGTCTTGCCCTCATAGCAGATACCTTTGCCACCATATCCGGCAGTCATATCAGCATAGCGGGCAGTTTTATCCCCTGAGCTGGCAGTCTCGCTCTCATAGCAGATACCTTTGCCACCATACCCGGCAGTCATATCAGCATAGCGGGCAGTTTTATCCCCTGAGCTGGCAGTCTCGTCAGCATAGCGAGTAGTGGTGTTGTCATCGCTGGCCGTCACCTCAGCATAGCGGGCCGTCTTGCTCTCATAGCCGTGATAAAGGAAGACATAGCGGACAGTTTTACTCGCGTAGCGGGCAGTTTGGTGGATAGGAGGAGCAGGTCTCCCATTTTGCGCTAAACTGGCCCCTTCAAAGACTTTGTCCAAGTATCGGTAGCTTGACTTGCCTCCTGCGTCGCTGTTTTAGCTCTCGGCCAACTAAAGTGCGCCCCACCCCATCATTCCACCGAATCTGCGCAAAAAGCCGCGCAAGCCAGTGAATTCAAATATTAGTCGTTTGGCTTTCAACACTTGCAATTCAAGATTAAAATGCCAATCTTTGAAAGAAAAACGATGACACAGAAGTCGATGAGTGTTCCCAAGGCAATGCAAGAAAAATATGACGCCATCGTGGCATTAACAAACGCATTTTGCACAAAGCACTTGAACGAAGAATATGCAGAGTTAATCCGCTATGCAGTGGCTGCAATAAGTAGAAAACAGCCATCTCCACGAGAATAAGGTAAAGCTGACGGATGGGCTTGTGGTTTTGCTCATGCCATTGGATTTGTAAATTTTTTATTTGATGCCACTCAGTCACCCCATATATCTGCTTTAGATCTGTACAAAGCATTGGGTATCGGCAAAAGTACAGGGCAAGGTAAATCCAAGATAATCAGAGATTTACTGGATATAGGTCCAATGGATCCAAATTGCTGTATAAGAAGTCGTCTGGATAGTAATCCGATGGTTTGGATGTTAAGCGTTAATGGCCTTTTAGTTGATATTCGACGTATGCCCCGTGAACTTCAAATTCAGGCGTTTGAAATGGGCTTAATTCCTTATCTCCCGGATGATAAAAAAGTTTAACCCTTCATTCGAGCGCGATGCCGCAAAGCCCTTTAGCGCCACGTTGGCTATCCTGATGGAAGCTAAATTGAAAAGACGGGGCCGCACGCCGGGCGGATATTCAGCATGCGCTGTTCGCAGGCTCAGATAGCCTGCATCGGCTAAAACGCTTGTCGAGCGGCCACCTCAACGAAGCTGGCGAGAATAGTTCATTACGTTATCAGGTGCGCAGCAGATGACTGAAGGAAGTATTTCAGCGATCAAAAAATGTCTGTCTGTGCCACAGTTCCTATAGAAAAGGATTGGGTAAACTTCCATAGCGAGGCAAAGATTCTGATAGATATATAGTCAATTCACTTCACACTTAGGAGTTATACCTGTTTACTTGCATCATCACAGTATTTTCAACGGACCGGGCGTACCAAAGCCATGCATCAACATTTCATCAAGCTGTTTTATCGGAACAGGTTTCCCAAACAGATAACCCTGAAAGCAGGTGCAGTTTTTGTTTATCAGTAATTGACGTTGTTCATCTGTCTCAACACCTTCAGCAATAACATTCAATTGCAGAGTTTCCGCCATTGTAATAATTGTGCGCACAATCGCCCTGTCACTCATATCGGTAACAAGATTGCGTACAAATGATTGATCTATTTTGAGCTGATCGAGCGGCAGTCGTTTCAGATATTGCAAGGAAGAATAGCCAGTACCGAAGTCATCCAAGGAAAACTGAATGCCAATTTTTTTCAAAATATGCATCTTAGTTATCATCTTCTCGACGTTATCCAGTAATAGGCTTTCTGTCAACTCCAACTTAAGTAGCCTTGGATTTATATCATATCGTACCAACAAATCTTTTATTTGTCCCACAAAATCAGGTTGCCGAAATTGCCTGGCACTGACATTGACCGCCATCACCAGTGCTTTAGT
This sequence comes from uncultured Nitrosomonadales bacterium, assembly GCA_903915035.1. GTDB lineage: Bacteria > Pseudomonadota > Gammaproteobacteria > Burkholderiales > Gallionellaceae > Gallionella. The sequence goes on from CAIWRI010000006.1 coordinate 15,719, forward strand.
CAAATCACGCTGTCCCCAGCGCTTGATCTGTATGCAGGCAGCTTCCAAAACCCATGATCCTAACGGAAGGATCAGTTCAGTTTCTTCAGCAAGCGGAATAAATTTAATCGGCGAAATAAGACCTCGCTCAGGATGTATCCAGCGTACCAGAGCCTCCGCGCCGATGGGAAGATTGTGGCTATCTACCTGAATCTGGTAATACAACTCGAAATGATTATTCTCAAGTGCAGCACGTAATTCATGTTCCAATTCTGCTCGCGCATTGATTGATTCTTGCATTTTCTGATTAAAAAATCGTAACTTATTGCGGCCGGCTTTCTTCGCTTGATACATGGCGATATCACCTTGCTTCAACAACTCATCGATTGCAAGCTGATGATTATTAAACTGGGTTGCGCCTATGCTGGGTGTGCTGTGACATTTATAAGCGGCCAATTGATAGGGCTGATTGAGTGCCAAAAGTATTTTGTTGCCCGTAGCCTCGATCTGCTCAGCTGCAATAAGGGCATTTTTACTCAAGTTTTCCAGCATCACCACAAACTCATCACCGCCCAGACGTGCAACGGTATCTTCTTCGCGGACACAGGATTTAAGCCGATCTCCGACCTGCTGCAAAAGCAAATCACCTATGTCATGTCCCAAGGTATCATTGAGCGTTTTAAAATTATCCAGATCAATGAACAGCAATGAACCAGACAGACCGGTACGACTACTTGAGGCCAATGCCTGTTTCAATCGGTCAAACAGCAGTCGCCGGTTTGGTAATTGCGTGAGTGGATCATAAAAAGCCAGATTCCTGATTTCATCATCTGCCGCCTTGGACAAGGTAATGTCAGTCAGTGTAGCGACGTAATTGGAAGTATTACCTTCCGAATCTTTGACCGCTGTGATGCTCAGATATTGCGGATAAATTTCGCCACTCTTGCGACGATTCCATATTTCTCCCTGCCATGAACCTTGACTATTAATTTCTTCCCACATAGCCTCATAGAAATATTTATCCTGTCGACCCGATTGGAATATGCTGGGGTTCTTACCGATAACTTCCTCAAGAGGATATCCAGTGATATCCGAAAAGGCCTGGTTCGCCCGAACTATTTTTCCACTGCTATCGGTAATGAGCATACCTTCATGGGATTCGAAGGCCGTAGCGGCAACACGCAACTCAGCATCTATAATCTTACGTTGAGTAATATCACGAGATGAATTAAACAGTACCGGTTTGTCGTTAAAGTAATGCGTAACACCGCTCACCTCGACATCAAAAATCGAGCCATCTTTACGTTTATGACGAGTTTCAAACTGAACTCGTTCTGTTGATAAAAATTGCTGAGCGATTATAGTCGTGAGCTCATTTCCGGAAAATTTTGCATCCAACTGGGATATATTGGCACCAATGATTTCTTCACGCGTGTAACCCAACATCGCGCAGAATGAATTGCTCGCTTCCAGCACATTACCATCGCTATCAATGATGTGTATGCCATCACTGGCGTTACGCAACAGCGCAATATTTTTATCGCTTTCAATCTTCAGTGAAATCTTTGCAGCTTCATTCTCAACGCGCATTCTGAGCGACTCTATTCCAAAGGATAAATCATTCGCCAGCTCTGCCATCAAATCGACTTCGCCACTACTCAGTATAGAAATTTCTTTGGCATAAATGGTCAGGACGCCCCACACACCCTGCTGATTTGCAAGCGGTAGCGCGATACTCGCCCTGTATCCCATTTTTATTGCGGCATCACGCCAGAGATAGGTGCATGAATCATTTTGTATATCGCGGAAAGAGACCTTGCCCGTTCTGATGGCCATTCCGGTCGGACCCTGTCCGCGTTCTGTATCATCCCAATTAATATTTACATCTTCCAGATAGCTACCCGCATGACCATAATGGACTATCGGTCGAACGCGCTTGCCTGCATCTTCTTCCGCGACACCAACCCATGCCATTTGATAATCGCCAGTCTCAACGACTAGCTTGCAAATTGCCCCAAGAAGTGACTGCTCATCCTGCGCATGTATCAGCAAACTACTGCATTTACTCAGCAACGCGCGCGCACGGCTAAGTTTGTATTCACTGAGTTCCACCAGTCTGTGCTCGTTGACCTCTTTCATCATGTACAAGGTGTTGCATACATGCTTACCGTAGGTTGACAGGATGATGTCTATTAATACTTTCATCGTCCCGCTCATTTGCTCCTGGGCGTGTATTTTTGCAGCTTCCAAAGGCATGCCGGATTGCATAGCCTGTACTATCTTCGCCATTTGCAGGTCGGTTTCGAGAATATGAGAAGCCAGCCAGCGTGTCAGAAAAGACAGAATTTTCTCAACCATTTTTTCACTTGGCTGGGTGTTTACTTCAACCTTTAGTTTAATTACCGTCGAGATAAAACCGGCGTGCTTTTTTTTATGCTCAGTTTCTAGTAATTCATCAGCAAGGTATTCATGCCAGATCGACTCTTCGGTTTGAAAATGATAAACAGTATATTCCGCGAGTTGATCGAAGATATTATTTAAAACTTCGGCTCCCACTTGACTGGCCATGTGTCCGGCCAACTGATTCAAAAGCTGAACAAGCATTTGATGCTGTTGATCTATTTTTTCCACACCGGTATTGAAATTTTCATTCCATGGAAAAATATCAAGTGTATTCATGAAAAACTTTCATCAAAATAAACCATTTTAAACTTTGATTTCGCAGTACAAAGTGTGCGATTAAACAAACAACAATTGTTAAAGTAATTATCAACTTTAATACGTCCCAATTTGCTTGTCTTATTAGAGCATAATTTTGGATAGTATTGAAATCATGACGTACAAACCTGCAACAACCAGATGCCGGACTCATAGCGCAGTGACTGTGTTGCGTAACTCGTTGATTTAGAGTCAACTCCAAATCATCTTGAGTTTGAACGTAGACCTCCCGGTTAAATCGTCTGAATATTTGAGACTTGTCGCCCTATAGGTCCTAGCGTCAAGTCAAAGCTGACTTTCTGATTTACCTTGAGTGACGTGAAATAACCCATGTAGAGAGCGGAAAAATCTGCAAACAAATCTGAGCTGCCATCATCCGGCGTAATGTAGCCAAACCATTTTGTGCTGCTAAGCCATTTCACTGTACCTGTTGCCATGTTGCCCTCTTTGCAGTTCTAAAAGAGCTGGACGCCACCCCTCCTCCCGGAATTTCCCGGGGCTCCGGCTTTCACCCCCAGATTATTAGATTATCAAATGACTTCTATTTTTTATCATATTAACCCTAATTATTATCAGATTATACCTATTCATCATCTATGTCTATAGCGAGCCTCTTCCAAGATGAAATGAGTCTGAAGGTGGCACGTATTCCCAGCAGAGGGAACAGGCCGATCTGACGCCAGGCAGGCATAACCAATTGTCAGTGGGTGCCTCATTACCTTGCCCGTTTGCAGAGATTCATGGAAAAAAAGTTGCAGGCAAGCAGCATCAAGATTTCGGCAAGCCGTCTCAAGAGTCAGGAAATCTACGCCTTGTACCCGGTGCCTGTCTCTCCGTACTTTGTATCTGTTATTTTGCAGTCCTCACCAGGCACGCAGGAGCACTCAAAAAT
>CAIWRI010000007.1 GCA_903915035.1 uncultured Nitrosomonadales bacterium
GGTCTGCGCTTTGCGATTCGCGAAGGTGGTCGTACTGTCGGCGCGGGTGTAGTTGCAAAAGTCATCGAGTAAATAGTATGCGAAGGGTCAAGGGAGGAGAGGAAAGGGTTTAACCCTTCTCCCTTTTCTCTTCTCTCTTCTTAATTTATAGGCCAGTAGCTCAATTGGTAGAGTATCGGTCTCCAAAACCGAGGGTTGGGGGTTCGAAACCCTCCTGGCCTGCCAAATAATCGTTTATTGGAATAGTCAAGCATGCAGGATAAAATAAAGTTGCTAATAGCATTCCTGCTGGTTGTAGCAGGTATTGCGGGTTACTACTTTTTGCACGACAGCGCGGCTGTATTGCAGGTGTTGTCCGTATTGGCTGGAGTATTGTCGGCTTTGTTCGTGGCTTCAAAAAGTGAAGTTGGCGGTCGTTTTTTAGTTTTTTCCCGTGATTCTATCGCAGAATCAAAACGTGTTGTTTGGCCTACGCGTAAGGAAACAATGCAAACAACGGGTGTTGTTATTTTATTCGCAATAACAATGGCTTTGTTTTTGTGGCTGGTTGATGCAAGTTTGATGTCTATGGTTAATAAGTTGATGGGGCGGGTTGAATAATGGCGATGAGTTGGTATGTTGTTCACACGTACTCTCAATTTGAGAAGAGTGTCTCACGCGCTTTGGCCGAACGTATTCAACGTGAGAATATGCAGGATAAGTTTGGTCAGATTCTGGTTCCGGTAGAGGAAGTGGTTGAACTTAAGGGTGGTCAAAAAGTCACGTCTGAACGTAAGTTTTTTCCAGGTTATGTGTTGGTTGAAATGGAAATGACCGATGAATCCTGGCATCTGGTAAAAAATACTGCGAAAGTGACTGGTTTCCTCGGCGGTTCGGCAATGCGCCCAACACCAATCAGTGAAAAAGAAGTTCAGACTATTATGCAGCAAATGCAAGCGGGTGTAGAAAAACCCAGACCGAAGGTATTATTTGAGGTTGGTGAGGCCGTGCGTGTTAAGGAAGGTCCTTTTACGGACTTTACTGGTATGGTTGAAGAAGTTAATTATGACAAGAATAAGATACGGGTGGCGGTAACGATTTTTGGTCGTGCTACACCGGTAGAGTTGGATTTTGGTCAGGTAGAAAAAGGCTGAAAAGTGGCAGACATAGATTGGGAAACGCAGCTAAGCTGGTCTTAAGCGCGGTTTCCCGTTCTTTGTTTTCCGTATTTGGGGAGAGATATTGATCTCGATTACCCGTTTGATAGGAGTGTAACATGGCAAAAAAAGTCATAGGCTATATTAAGCTGCAAGTTCCAGCTGGTAAAGCAAATCCAAGTCCACCAATTGGCCCAGCATTGGGTCAGCGCGGTTTGAACATCATGGAGTTCTGTAAGGCGTTTAACGCTGCGACTCAGGGTGTAGAGGTAGGTTTGCCAATTCCGGTGGTCATCACCGCGTTTGCAGACAAAAGCTTCACCTTCATCATGAAGACTCCGCCTGCAACCATTCTGATCAAGAAGGCTGTTGGCATTCAAAAGGGCAGCGCAACTCCGCACACTGTCATGGTTGGCCACTTGACACGCAAGCAAGCTGAAGAAATTGCAACAACCAAAATGCCGGATCTCACCGCTGCTGATATGGATGCGGCTGTTCGCATTATTGCAGGTAGTGCGCGTAGTATCGGTATTACCGTGGAGGGCGAATAATGTCTAAGCGCTATAAAGCAATCGCAACTAAAGTTGATCGCAACAAAATGTACGCTTTAACCGATGCTTTGTCTTTGGTCAAAGAAAACGCAGTTGCAAAGTTTGATGAATCTATCGACGTGGCTGTAAATCTGGGTATCGATGCACGTAAATCAGACCAGTTGGTTCGCGGTTCTGTCGTATTGCCTCGCGGCACCGGTAAAACGGTTCGCGTTGCTGTGTTTGCGCAAGGTGCAAAAGCAGAAGAAGCAAAGGCTGCCGGTGCTGATATCGTTGGTTTCGACGATCTGGCAGATGCGATCAAAAAAGGCGAGATGAATTTTGACATTGTTATTGCCAGTCCTGATGCGATGCGTCTGGTCGGTCAATTGGGTCAGATTCTGGGCCCTCGCGGTTTGATGCCTAACCCTAAGGTTGGTACAGTATCTGCCGACGTGGCGGGTGCAGTTCGCAACGCAAAAGCCGGTCAGGTTCAGTATCGCAATGACAAAAACGGTATTATTCAATGCACGATCGGTCGCGCTTCATTCGCACCGGAAGCATTGCGTGAAAATCTGCTGGCATTGATTGATGCTCTGGTTAAAGCCAAGCCAGCTACATCTAAAGGTGTCTTCATGAAGAAGGTATCTCTGTCAAGTACGATGGGTGTCGGTGTACGTGTAGATCAGTCCACGTTCAGCGCATAACGTATCAAATCTGGTGACTTGGTGTTATAGCCATGTCACCTTATATCTTTGCACTGCTGGCGGTAGTCAGCATCAAAGACCGTAGGAGCTGTTGATATCAGTATCCGGTATGCAGAATGCCGGATTCAGTTTTGAAGCAGCTTAATTGAGGGAGAGGTTGATTGATTTAGGGTCGTTGAATCCTGAATCCTGAATCCTGAATCCTGAATCCAACGCAGATGGTGTGCCCGCGAGCAGGATGTTCTCCTGACTCATGGTCGCTGTTGTAAATGATGGAATGTATCTGATGCATTCCGGATAATGGAGGAAGACTTGAGTCTCAATCTGCAAGAAAAACAAGCCGTGGTAGCGGAAGTAAGTGCACAAGTGGCGCAATCGCAAACCATCGTTTTAGCAGAATACCGTGGCATCAAAGTTGCCGATATTACTGTATTGCGTGCCACTGCACGTAAATCCGGTGTATATCTACATGTGTTGAAAAACTCATTGGCACGTCGCGCGGTACAAGGTACTTCATTTGAAGCGTTAGCTGACAGTATGGTAGGTCCTCTTGTGTATAGCATGAGTACTGACGCTGTAGCCGCTGCCAAAGTGATGAACGATTTTGCTAAAACAAACCCGAAGTTGGTGATTAAGGCTGGCGCAATGGCAGGTTCCCTGATGTCTGCGGAACAAGTTGCTGTATTGGCTGCCACACCAAGTCGTGATGAGTTGATCGCCATGTTGATGGCAACCATGAATGCGACGACTGCAAAATTCGTTCGCACCCTGGCTGCAATCCGTGATGCTAATACACCTGCTGATGTGGTCGCTGAAACTGAAGCTCCTGCTGAAGTCGAAGCAGCTGCTGTTTAATTTTTGAAATATTTAGGAGAACAATATGGCTATAACTAATGCTGAATTGATGGATGCAGTTGCCGGCATGACCGTGCTGGAATTGTCTGAGCTGATCAAGCAAATGGAAGAAAAATTTGGCGTGTCTGCTGCTGTTGCAGCAGCCGGCCCTGCTGCTGCCGGCCCTGCCGCTGCTGCTGCTGAGCAAACTGAATTTGACGTGTTCTTGACCGCTATTGGCGATAACAAGGTTAGCGTTATTAAGGCTGTTCGCGCAATCACAGGTCTTGGTTTGAAAGAAGCCAAGGATCTGGTTGATGCAACACCTAAGGTCGTTAAAGAAGGTATTTCCAAAGCTGATGCTGATGCAGTTGCCAAGCAACTGATTGAAGCTGGCGCTACCGCTGAAGTCAAGTAATACATCGTGTTGCCAAAAGGCTGACGGCGTACCGTCAGCCTTTTGGCGCTTTAAGAAGCTAATGGACGGGAAATCTGATTTCAGGCTTCCCGCCCCTTGTCTTTTTGCCTAGTTGTGGAGATTATATGAGCTATTCTTTTACCGAAAAAAAACGTATTCGTAAAAGTTTCGGCAAGCGTATCGGTGCTTTACCGATCCCTTTCCTTTTATCCACCCAATTGGAAGCTTTCGCTGCCTTTTTACAGGCTGATACCGCGCCTGATAAGCGCAAGAATGAAGGCTTGCAAGCTGCTTTTAACGGAATTTTTCCGATAGAAAGCCATTCGAAGAATGCCAAGTTGGATTTTGTCAGCTATATGCTGGGAATGCCCGCCTTTGACGTTAAGGAATGTCAGCAGCGTGGTTTGACCTACGCATCGCCATTGCGCGCGCGCGTGCGTCTGACTATCATGGACAAGGAAGCCTCCAAGCCTACGGTGAAGGAAGTCAAGGAACAGGAAGTTTACATGGGCGAAATGCCTTTGATGACGAATACCGGTTCGTTTGTGATCAACGGTACTGAGCGTGTTATTGTTTCCCAATTACATCGCTCACCTGGTGTATTTTTTGAGCATGACCGGGGTAAAACACACTCGTCAGGTAAACTTTTGTTTTCAGCCCGAATCATTCCCTATCGCGGTTCATGGCTGGATTTCGAATTCGATGCCAAGGACTATGTGTATTTCCGTATCGATCGCCGCCGCAAAATGCCGGTGACGATACTGCTGCGCTCGTTAGGGTATAGCAATGAAGACATGCTGGACATGTTCTATGAATTCGATACCTTTCAATTGGGTAAAAAGGGCGGCATTCAGTTTGAAGTTGTGGCCGAGCGCTTGCGCGGTGAAATCGCCCGTTTCGATATTCTGGACAAGGCCGGCAAGACCATCGTCGCCCAAGATAAACGTATCACCGTGCGTCATATTCGTCAAATGCAGGAAGCGGGCATTGATAAGCTGGCTGTCAGTGAAGATTTCCTGCTGGGTCGTGTGGTTGCCAATAATATTGTCGACAAGGACAGCGGCGAAATCATTGCCAATGCCAATGATGAGATAACTGAACAGTTGTTGCATAAGTTGCAGGAAGCCAATATCAGCAAGCTGCACACCTTGTACACCAATGATCTTGATCAGGGTGCTTATATGTCGCAAACACTGCGCACGGATGAGACCACTGACAAGTGGACTGCGCGCGTTGCGATTTATCGCATGATGCGTCCTGGCGAACCGCCAACTGAAGAATCGGTAGAAGGTTTGTTCAATGGCCTGTTCTTCAGTGACGAGCGTTACGATTTGTCTGTGGTAGGTCGTATGAAATTCAATCGTCGTGTCGGGCGTGAAGAGTTGATCGGTTCACCTATTCTGTCCAACGAAGATATCGTCGCTGTGGTGAAGATTCTGGTTGAATTGCGCAATGGCCGCGGTGAAATCGATGATATTGACCATCTGGGTAATCGTCGTGTTCGTGCTGTGGGTGAATTGGCTGAAAATCAGTTCCGTGTCGGGTTAGCTCGTGTTGAGCGCGCTGTCAAGGAGCGACTGGGTCAGGCTGAAGCGGATAATCTGATGCCGCATGATTTGATCAATGCTAAGCCGATTTCAGCCGCAATCAAGGAGTTTTTTGGTTCCAGCCAGTTGAGTCAGTTCATGGATCAAACCAATCCGCTGTCAGAAGTGACGCATAAGCGTCGTATCTCAGCACTGGGGCCTGGTGGTTTGACTCGTGAACGTGCCGGTTTTGAAGTCCGCGACGTACATCCGACGCATTATGGTCGTGTGTGCCCGATCGAAACACCGGAAGGTCCAAACATTGGACTTATCAATTCTCTGGCGCTGTATGCACGTACCAATAAATACGGTTTCATTGAAACACCTTATCGTAAAGTGACCAATGGTCAGGTGTCAAACGAGGTGGAGTATTTGTCAGCGATTGAAGAAAGCACCTTTACTATCGCTCAGGCCAATGCCGAGCTTGATCGGGACGGGCTTTTTACCGATGACATCGTGTCTGCTCGCCGTCACAATGAATTTGTGCTGGCCGCACCCGATACCATCAATTATATGGACGTGTCGCCTTCACAGGTGGTGTCAGTCGCAGCCTGTCTGATTCCTTTCCTAGAACACGACGATGCGAACCGTGCATTGATGGGGGCGAATATGTCACGTCAGGCCGTGCCTTGTTTGCGCGCTGAAAAGCCGCTGGTAGGTACAGGTATTGAACGCACTGTTGCGCTCGATTCCGGTACCGCCGTGCAGGCTATCCGTGGCGGTCGCATCGACTATGTGGATGCCGCTCGTATCGTGGTGCGTGTGACTGATGAAGAAACCACTGCCGGTGAAGTGGGTGTCGATATTTATAATTTAATCAAATACACCCGTTCCAACCAGAACACCAATATCAATCAGCGGCCACTGGTTAAAGTTGGCGATGTGATTGCGCGTGGCGACGTAGTCGCTGATGGTGCGTCCACTGATATGGGTGAGTTGGCATTGGGTCAAAACGTGCTGGTCGCGTTTATGCCGTGGAACGGTTACAACTACGAAGATTCGATTCTGATTTCTGAACGTATTATTGCTCAGGATCGCTTCACTTCAATTCACATTGAAGAGTTGACTGTCGTGGCGCGTGACACCAAGCTGGGTACGGAAGAAATCACTCGTGATATTCCAAACTTGTCAGAGGTTCAGTTAGCGCGTCTGGATGATTGCGGGATTGTGCATATCGGTGCGGAAGTGGCTGTAGGTGACGTACTGGTGGGGAAAGTGACCCCTAAGGGTGAAACGCAACTGACGCCGGAAGAAAAATTGCTGCGTGCTATCTTTGGTGAAAAAGCATCCGACGTTAAAGACACTAGTCTGCGCGTTTCGGCAGGCAGTTCCGGTACGGTTATCGACGTTCAGGTGTTTACCCGCGAAGGTTTGCAGCGCGATCGTCGTGCACAACAGATCGTCGATGATGAACTGAATCGCTACAAGAAAGATCTGGCGGATCAGATGCGTATTGTTGAAAGCGATGCCTTTACCCGTCTGGAAAAACTACTGCTGGATAAGGTTGCTAACGGCGGACCGAGAAAGCTGACTAAGGGTAGTCTGCTTACTCAAGCTTATCTTTCCAGCGTCGAACATCATCAGTGGTTTGATATACGCGTATCAGATGATGAAGTTGCAGCGCAAATGGAGCAGGTCAAGGAGGGTCTGGCTCAGAAACGCGTTGAGTTTGATGCCGCATTTGAGTTGAAGAAGAAAAAAATGACACAAGGCGATGAACTGCAAGCCGGTGTGCAGAAAATGGTTAAGGTTTACGTTGCGGTCAAACGGCGTTTGCAACCGGGTGACAAAATGGCGGGACGTCACGGTAACAAAGGTGTAATCTCGCGCATCGTTCCGGTTGAAGATATGCCTTATATGGCTGACGGTACACCGGTTGATGTCGTCTTGAACCCGCTTGGTGTTCCTTCACGGATGAATATCGGGCAGATTCTTGAAACACATCTGGGTTGGGCGGCGAACGGCTTGGGTAAGAAGATAGACCAGATGTTGCAGACCAATGCAAAAGTGATTGAATTGCGAGGATTCCTCGACAAGATTTATAACCATAACAATGGTCAGTCAGTGGATTTTGAGACATTTAATGACGATGAAATCATTGAGTTGTGTCGTAATTTGCGTAAAGGTGTACCCTTTGCAACACCGGTATTTGACGGCGCGAGTGAAGAGGAAATCAAGTACATGCTGGCATTGGCTGATTTGCCGTTGTCCGGTCAGACTACCTTGCATGATGGTCGTACTGGTGAAGCGTTTGATCGTTCGGTAACCGTCGGTTATAAGCATGTTTTGAAACTGCATCACTTGGTTGATGACAAGATGCACGCACGTTCAACTGGTCCATACAGTCTGGTTACTCAGCAACCGCTGGGTGGTAAAGCGCAGTTCGGTGGTCAGCGTTTTGGTGAAATGGAAGTGTGGGCTCTGGAAGCGTATGGCGCTGCGTACACCTTGCAGGAAATGCTTACTGTCAAGTCCGATGACGTGGCGGGTCGCACCAAGGTGTATGAGAATATCGTCAAGGGCGATCACAAGATTGATGCCGGTATGCCGGAATCCTTCAACGTGGTCATCAAGGAAATTCGATCCCTGGCGATCGATATGGATTTGGAACGTAACTAGATATAGGGAGCAGGTCGGGCTTTAGCCCGACTAAGCGCCAGTGTCGGGCTAAAGCCCGACCTACCAACCAGATTTAGGAGTTACACATGAAATCATTGTTAGATTTGTTTAAGCAAGTCACACAAAAAGAAGAGTTTGATGCGATCAAAATTGGTCTTGCATCTCCTGAAAAAATTCGCTCGTGGTCATACGGTGAGGTTAAAAAGCCTGAAACGATCAACTATCGTACCTTCAAACCTGAACGTGACGGATTGTTCTGCGCCAAGATTTTCGGGCCGGTCAAGGACTATGAGTGTCTGTGCGGAAAGTACAAGCGGCTGAAGCACCGTGGGGTGATTTGCGAGAAGTGTGGCGTTGAAGTGACCTTGTCGAAAGTGCGTCGTGAACGCATGGGGCATATCGAGTTAGCTTCTCCTGTCGCACATATCTGGTTTCTGAAGTCCTTGCCATCCCGTCTGGGTATGGTGCTGGATATGACCTTGCGGGATATTGAACGCGTATTGTATTTTGAAGCCTATGTAGTGACTGAGCCAGGCATGACGCCGCTTAACCGCGGTCAATTACTCTCAGATGATGACTATTTGGCCAAAACGGAAGAATACGGTGATGAATTCACGGCACTAATGGGTGCGGAAGGCGTGCGCGCTTTGTTGAGTGGTCTGGATGTGCTCAATGAAATCGACACTTTGCGTGCCGATTTGCAGGCAACCGGTTCTGAAACCAAGATCAAAAAATATGCAAAACGACTGAAAGTGCTTGAAGCTTTCTGTGTCTCCGGAATCAAGCCGCAATGGATGGTGCTGGAAGTATTGCCCGTATTGCCGCCGGAACTGCGTCCCTTGGTGCCGCTGGATGGCGGGCGTTTCGCGACTTCTGATCTGAATGATTTGTACCGCCGCGTGATCAACCGTAACAACCGTCTGCGTCGACTGCTTGAATTGAAGGCGCCGGACATCATTGTGCGTAATGAAAAGCGCATGTTGCAGGAAGCGGTTGATTCACTGCTGGACAATGGTCGACGAGGTAAAGCGATGACTGGTGCGAACAAGCGCCAATTGAAGTCGCTGGCCGACATGATTAAGGGTAAGAGCGGGCGTTTCCGTCAGAATTTGCTGGGTAAACGCGTCGATTATTCCGGTCGTTCTGTGATTGTGGTGGGTCCTCAACTGAAACTGCATCAATGCGGTCTGCCTAAAAAAATGGCGTTGGAGCTGTTCAAGCCTTTCATCTTCAGTCGTCTCGAAGCGATGGGGCTGGCGACCACAATTAAAGCGTCCAAGCGTATGGTAGAGGCTGAAGAACCGATTGTATGGGACATTCTTGAAGAAGTGATACGCGAACATCCGGTGATGCTGAACCGTGCGCCTACATTGCATCGTCTGGGTATTCAGGCGTTTGAACCTATATTGATCGAAGGTAAGGCCATCCAGTTGCATCCTCTGGTCTGTACCGCCTTTAACGCCGACTTTGACGGCGATCAGATGGCTGTACACGTACCCTTGTCGCTGGAAGCGCAGATGGAATGCCGCACTTTGTTGCTGGCTTCCAATAACGTATTGTCACCAGCAAACGGTGAGCCGATTATCGTACCTTCACAGGATATCGTGCTGGGTCTGTACTACATGACCCGCGAAAATATCGGTGTCAAGGGCGAAGGTTCGATGTTCGCCAATATCGCCGAAGTATCTCGTGCCTACGAGTCCCGTGAGGTTGATTTGCAGGCCAAGGTGATCGTTCGCTTGAAGGAATTCCATAAGGATGAGGCGGGTGAGTTAGTCGAAAAACTGGTTCGTCATGATACAACCGTTGGACGTGCGCTGCTCTCTGAAGTATTGCCGGCCGGTCTGCCGTTTGCTTTGATCAATAAGGCGCTGAAGAAGAAAGAAATATCCAAGCTGATCAACGCAAGTTTCCGTCAATGCGGACTGCGCGATACCGTCATTATGGCTGATAAGCTGATGTACACCGGTTTCACCTATGCAACCCGTGCCGGTATTTCAATTTGTATTGATGACATGCTGATGCCGCCGGAGAAAGCCGATCTGATTGGCGCGGCTGAAAAAGAAGTTATGGAGATTCATACTCAGTACACCTCGGGACTGGTGACTGACGGCGAACGCTACAACAAGGTGGTCGACATCTGGGGACGTACTGGCGACATGGTGGCTAAGGCCATGATGGATCAATTAAGTTCTGAACCTGTGCTGGATCGTATTACCGGGGAAGTGCGTTTAATGCCGAACGGTAGTCCGATGACGCAGGAATCGCTTAACTCGATTTACATGATGGCCGACTCCGGTGCGCGGGGTTCTGCAGCACAGATACGTCAGCTATCAGGTATGCGTGGATTGATGGCCAAGCCGGATGGTTCGATTATTGAAACGCCAATCACCGCGAACTTCCGCGAAGGTCTGAGCATGTTGCAGTACTTTATTTCCACCCACGGTGCACGTAAAGGTCTGGCAGATACAGCCCTGAAAACAGCTAACTCAGGTTATCTTACCCGTCGTCTGGTTGACGTGACACAGGATCTGGTTGTGGTTGAAGAAGATTGCGGAACCACCAACGGCGCCATGATGAAGGCGATTGTCGAAGGCGGTGAGGTTATTGAAGCCTTGCGCGAGCGTATTCTGGGGCGCGTATTGAGTCATGATGTGGTTAATCCTGAATCGGGTGAAACCTTGTATGAAGTGGGTACGCTGTTGGATGAAACGGCTGTTGAGCGTATTGAAGCGCTTGGCGTGGATGAGGTTGAAGTTCGTGCCCCACTTAAATGTGAAACGCGTTTTGGCCTTTGTGCCAAGTGTTACGGCCGCGATCTGGGGCGTGGTTCGATGGTCAATGTGGGTGAGGCGGTTGGCGTGATCGCAGCGCAGTCCATTGGTGAGCCAGGTACTCAGTTGACCATGCGTACCTTCCACGTTGGGGGGGCCGCCTCACGTAACGTGGTTGCGAGTCAGGTTGAAGGCAAGTCGAATGGTGTGTTGAAATACAGCCCTAATATGCGGTTGGTCACGACCTTGCGCGGCGAAGCGATTGTGGTAGCACGTAGTGCGGAAATTATCATCGCGGATGATTATGGTCGTGAGCGTGAGCGTCACAAAGTGCCCTATGGTGCAACGCTGGTCATCAAGGAAGGGACAAATGTCCGTGCCGGTGAAGTGCTGGCTACCTGGGATCCGCATACCCGTCCGATTATCACGGAATATGCGGGGAAAGTAAGCTTCCAGAATGTCGAGGAAGGTGTGACAGTTGCCAAGCAGATCGATGAAGTTACCGGTTTGTCCACGCTAGTAGTAATTGATCCAAAACAACGTACTGCAGCGCAAAACAAAGCGGGGACCATGGTGCGTCCTATGGTTCGGCTGTTCGATGAGAACGGTGAAGATGTCAAACTAACAGGTACAGAAACTGCTGTCAGCGTGACCTTTCAGACAGGTTGTATCATTACCGTAGAAGATGGTCAGCATGTGGGTGTGGGTGATGTACTGGCGCGTATTCCTCAGGAATCATCCAAAACCCGCGATATTACCGGTGGTCTGCCGCGTGTTGCCGAACTATTTGAAGCGCGTATTCCGAAAGATGCCGGTATGCTGGCGGAATGTACCGGAACGGTATCGTTTGGTAAGGAAACCAAGGGTAAGCAGCGCCTGGTGATTACCGATATTGAAGGTTTGGCGAACGAATTCCTGATCCCGAAGGAAAAACACGTCCTGGTACATGATGGTCAGATGGTGACACGTGGTGAGATGATTGTTGACGGTCCTGCTGATCCTCATGATATTTTGCGATTGTTGGGTGTGGCAGAGTTGGCACGTTATATAACGGATGAAGTGCAGGAAGTGTACCGTTTGCAGGGTGTGAAGATCAATGACAAACATATTGAGGTGATCGTACGTCAAATGCTCAGACGAGTTCAGGTCAGAGAAACAGGGGATACCCGTTTCATCGTTGGCGAGCAGGTTGAGCGAGCAGATTTACTGGTGGAAAATGAAAAAATGTTTGCAGCAGGAAAAATACCTGCAACATTTGAATTCATGCTGCTGGGTATAACAAAGGCATCCTTGTCTACTGATTCATTTATTTAAGCGGCCTCCTTCCAGGAAACCACTCGTGTACTCACGGAAGCTGCAATTATGGGCAAGCGTGACGAATTGCGTGGATTGAAAGAAAATGTGATTGTGGGCCGGCTAATTCCGGCAGGTACCGGAATGGCATTTCATAATGCCAGACGTAAGCAAAAATTAGGCATTGATATTGCACCTATGCGCGCATTTCAGTTGCCAGAGTCACAAGCTAGTGGAGAGTTGCTTGACAGCGGGGTCGTTTCTGAATAGAATCTACAACCTTTTTAGCGTCGCGGTGGTCTAATTTAGCTTGCTGCGATGATAAGCTTTTGTTTTATAAACAGGAATTTAAGAATTAACTTTAGGATGTTAGATAATGCCAACCATTAATCAGTTGATCCGCAAGCCGCGTGTCGCAATCGTAGAAAAGAGTAAAGTGCCTGCACTTGGCAGTTCACCACAAAAGCGTGGTGTATGCACACGCGTGTACACAACGACTCCTAAAAAGCCTAACTCTGCGCTTCGTAAAGTAGCCAAAGTTCGCTTAACCAATGGTTTTGAAGTCATTTCATACATTGGTGGTGA
>CAIWRI010000008.1 GCA_903915035.1 uncultured Nitrosomonadales bacterium
CTCCAGTGCCGTCATGGGCCCTGTATCGCCTATCATGGCATGTTTCGCTCTGCGTATCTCCTGTGAGATTTCACTGATGCCTTTTTTATTCGCTGCACGCACGATCAGGGCGACAGGCATGATGTGACCCTCTATCTCACGCTCAACCATCACAGACAAATCAACCTCTTCAAAGATCACCAGTGTGGATTTGCCTTTTCGATAGGCTTGCATGGACTTGTCCTCATCAATCGCCGCAGCAAACGATTTGCTAAGGTAGCTGGTGAGGGTAATATATTCGTGGTGTCGGGTCGCATAGTCCGCAATATGCCGGCGTATCGGTGCCAGTTCAGTCTCGAACAGGAGATTGATGATATTTTTCCGGCGTCCCTCCGCCATAATGTCGAGAATAAAATTGCGCAGTTTCGGATATGTGCGCTGTGTCGCAGCCGAAGGCCGCTGTTTAAGCAATGCGCTCAGTTGTGAAATTACCCGGGAAAAATTATTGGCCATCGTTATCAGTTTCCCAGTTCATCGGCCAGTATTTCTACCGTTTTGCTTATTTGTGCTTCGCTATGTTCGGTTGACATGAAAAAACGCAAGCGGGCCGATTTTTCAGGAACTGCCGGATAAAGTATCGGTTGAGCGTTGATGCCCCTTTTAAACAGCGCGGCTGACAGGCGGGCGGCTTTAATTGAACTGCCGACAATCGCGGGAATCACCGCCAGACCGCTGCTCGTTCCGGTATTGATGCCTGCCGTTTTGGTCAGATTGAGAAAGAACTGTCCGCGCGCCTGTAATGCCGTCACTCGCTCAGGTTCGGCCAGCATGCATTGCAAGGCGGACAGCGCGGCGGCCGCAACAGGCGGCGACATGCCCACGCTATAGAGAAATCCGGGCGCTAAAAACTTCAAATGTTCGACCAGCGCCGTTTCGCCTGCAATATAACCGCCGCAGCCTGCCAGTGCTTTGCTCAGGGTTCCCATCCAGATGTCGACAGCCTTACCTGGAAGGTCAAAGTGTTCACGAATTCCCCGTCCCCGCTTGCCCATCACGCCAAAGGAATGCGCTTCGTCAACCATCAAAAATGCCTTGTGGCGTTGCTTGATTTCGACAAAGCGCGGCAGTTCGGGATAATCGCCATCCATGCTGTAAATGCCTTCGATGACAATCAATACGCGTTCAAAATGCGCGCGTTGCTGCTGTAGCGTCTGATCCAGCGCGGCCCAGTCATTATGCGGGAAGGACAGACGCTTTGCGCCGGATAACAGGATGCCCTGCAGCACGCTGTTATGGATAAATTCATCATGCAACACCAGATCTTTCGGACCGAATAAATAGCCTATGGTGGTGACATTGGCAGCATGCCCGCTGACAAAGACAATCGCGTCCTCGACGCCATAAACTTCACTGATGGCGCGTTCCAGCTCGCGATGCACCGGGCGTTCTCCTGACACGGCGCGGCTGGCGGAAACCGAGGTGCCATACTGATCAATGGCCTGCTTTGCCGCCTCAGCGACCCGCGTATCGCCCGATAAGCCCAGATAGTTGTAACTGGCATAGTTGATATATTGCTGCCCGCCGATACAGGTAGTCGCCCCTGCAATTCCCTCATGCAGCTTGAAAAACGGGTTGGCGATGCCTAAGCGTGCACCGCCATCATTGATGATGCGCAATTGCTGATAGCCCGGATGCAGATGAAAGCGATAGTGCTGCTCGGCGATAACCTCGGACTGAAGTGGTATCGGTGCCTCTGCCTGCTTTTCAAACTGACGCAGTTTGCGCTCCAATGCCTGCTGTATCAGTTTGTCCTTGATCTTATCGGTCAGACCGGAAAGTGTTGCCATTAATTTATCATCCTGTTGTTGAACGCAGCACTGTTGGACTGAATCTCCTTGACGAGACTGGCAACCGCTTCTGCCGATATTTCCGCGCCGTGTTGTGACGCGACTTGCTCAACCTGCTGTTGTTCCTCGCTCACTTCGCTTGCTCCTTTGAGTTGCACTATCATGCGTTCAGCCAGTTTTGCGATAGTAGGCGTTGCACTCAAGGCCATCACCGAGAGACGTATGCCGAAGCGTGACTCCAGTGCCAGCACCAGTTCAACGCCCATCAGCGAATCGAGTCCCATGTCGTACAACGAACGGTTGGCATCAATCTTGTCCGGCGCGACACGCAGAATCTCACCGACTTCATGCTTGATCATGCCGGTCACCGCTGCCTGAAATTCTTCTTCTGACAGTTCGCTCATTAACTGTTGAAGGTCTAAGCTATTGTCAGTATTGCTTTCCGCATCATGCTGCGTCATTTCGCTGTATTTCGCGGTATTCGCGACCGGCAAAAATTTTGCCAGTGCCCGCCAGTCCAGTTCTAACACGCCCAGCCCCGAACGATCAGCCAGCAGCAAATCTTCGAGCGCATCCAGCGCGGTCGCTGATTTAATCGCAGATCCGCCCATGCGATTTTGCAATGCTTCCTTGATGGCATCATTTCTCGCCAGAAAACCTGCATCGTCAATCGCACCCCAGCGCACACAAGTAGCCGCAAGCCCTGAGGCACGGCGATTTCGCGCCAGCGCTTCCAGCGACGCATTGGCCGCGACATAATTACCCTGTCCCGGATTGCCGAACAGCGTGGTAGCCGATGAAAACAGGATGAAATAATCCAGTTGCCGCGTCATTTCATGCAGATTCAATGCGCCCAGCACTTTGGGTGCCAGCACACGCTGAATCTGTGCCGCGTCCATATTGCGGATCAGACCGTCATCAATCACCATCGCGGCGTGAACAATCCCCTTGAGCGGCGACATGCTGTGATTGATATGTTTTAACAAGACGGCTAATGCAGTGGTATCGGTGATATCACAGGCTGTCGCGTGAACTTGCACTCCCGACTTTTGCAGTGCCGCAATAGCCGTTTGGGCTTCAGCCGATTTCGGACCGCTGCGACTGATCAGTACCAGACGCCGCGCGCCTTTGGCAGCCAGCCATTCGGCCGTTTTTAAACCAAAACCGCTCAAGCCGCCTGTGACCAGATACGTTGCATTCGGGTCAAGTTTAAGCGCTTGTTTGACGGGTTTGACACTGGAATGCGTGCGGTGCACCGGCTGATGATAGGTAACGACAATCTTGCCTATCTGTTTTGCCTGCTGCATATAACGGAATGCGGAAACAATATCATTCGCCTCGAAGACGGTATAAGGCAGCGGGTGCAGCACGCCCTGACTGAACAGATTCATGACTTCGCCAAACAAGCTGCGCGTCAGTTCGGGGCGAGCCTGCATCAACTGATCTGCATCGACGCCAAAGTAACTAATGTTGTTGCGGAAGGGGCGCAGGCCGATTTTGGTATTTTCATAGAAATCGCGTTTACCCAGTTCGATGAAACGACCAAAGGGTTTCAGTACGCGCAAGTTGCGGTTGATGGCTTCACCGGCCAGCGAATTGAGTACCACATCCACGCCGCCGGTTTTAGCGAGTATTTCATCAGCAAATGCCAGCGAACGCGAATCGTAAATATGTTCTACACCAGACAGACGCAAAAAATCCCGTTTTTCATCAGAGCCCGCGGTCGCATGAATTTCCGCACCGGCCCATTTTGCATATTGAATCGCCGCTATTCCCACGCCGCCTGCCGCACCGTGTATCAGCACCTTCTCGCCGGCTTGCAGGCGGGCAAGATGATGCAGCGCGTAATAAACTGTCAGGAAGGTGCTCGGTATGCTGGCCGCAGCGGCAAACGAAATGTGCTCGGGGATAAGGGAAATTGCGCTGCCCTGCGTGATCACGCGGTTGCTGAAGCTCGACGGACCAAAACCTACCACCCTGTCACCGGCCTTGAAGCCGCCTGTGCCGGCCTTGACGATGACGCCGGAAAATTCCAGACCCAGCGTCGGGCCGGCAAAGCCATTTTCGATGGCCTCATCAGAGAGCAAGCCCAGTGCATACATCACATCCCTGAAATTCAAGCCGGTTGCATGAACTTCAACTTCGATTTCATGCTCGCCGGGAATCAGACGAGGGCAGGTTTCCCAGCGCAAATTACGCAATTGCCCCGGTGTTTCAAATGCCAGGCGCAAGTTGGGTTCGGCAATGGTTTGTACTGTGGCAGCGGCAGGGCGCGTCTCCAGACGCATGCGCAGTGCATAGCGCGCCGCCTTTTTGCCCAGGATGATTTCAGTTTCATTGTCTGCCAGCAGAAGTTCCCGAGCCAGCGCATCCGCAACAGTCTGCAATGCCTCCGGTTCATGCAGATCAATCAGGCGCACGCTGTAGTTGGATGCCTCATTCATCAAGGTACGGCCAAATCCCCAAAGCGCGGCATCCGGCAGAGAAACCGGCGTGGTATTCATCACCGCCTGATATTGATCAAGCAAATCAGTGCCCACATTGGCTGTGATTAACCAGCAGAGGGCGTCAGTCTGAGTGGATTCACAGGCCTGAATGATTGCGGCAGCCTGTGCACAGCGAACAACCTGGCGGTTTAAGATGGCTGGCGCGGTATCCTCCGGCGTATTGAGTCCGGCAAGATAGACGATGCCGTCAGTTTCGCTGTCAGTCAGCAAGGAGGCCATGTGCGCATGATCACCCGGTTGTCTGATGCGAACCCGATCACCGCGCAGGACCAGGTTTTCTGCCAGCAGTAGTGCCAGCTGCGCCGAATAGCCGGTTTTGTCTGCCAGCAGCAGCAAGTTTCGCGCGGCAGCAGGGGTATTGATGAACATCTTTTCAGCTTGAGCCATTAACACATAAGGGCCGGAATGCGCATCATCAGACAGATTCTGGTGCTGTGCATTGATAAAACCGAGTGCATGCAGTTGCTGTTGCCAGAATTGCGGCCGGGCGGAATGCCAGCCGTCGCCCTGATTATCCGGCTGACAGCCAAACACGAAATCCATCCAGCGTGACGGATGCTGGCCTATCAGCAGCAGACTTCCCCCGTCTATGAGTTGCGATCTGGCGTAGCTTAACACCTGCGCCGCATCTGCTAATGTTGCAAAATCGAGTTGCACGATGGCTAATTGACTAAAGGCTGGCGCTGCAGTCTCTATGCCGGAAATCTTAAAATGCGGGTAATGCTCCTGCAGTGCTGCGGCTTCCTGTAAAGCCTTATCCGACAGGCTGGCAAAGGTGAAATCGCTGCGGTTGAAATCCAGTTGCGCACAGATGTCAGCGGCAAAGACCGGCAATCCTGTGCTGATTTCCAGTATTCCCAGACGTTGACCTGCCGGTACTTGCTTCAAACTATAGGCGATCCAGTCGCGCACGGTGCCGGTGAGCCGCTGCCTGCCTGTTTCTCCCAGCGCCAGACGAATCAAGGCCGACGGGGAAGAGGCTTCGGACAAGAGTGTGGCGGGATGGATTTCGCCGCTGAGTATGCCTGCCAGTTGCATGCCGATACGGCCTACACTCTGAATGATCTGGAAATATTTGGGATAATTGGCGACCAGCATGGCCCACAGATCGGACGGCAATATGCCGTCTGCGGGGTTGACTTTCCAGCCATCGGCATGACTGCTCAGAAGCTCATCCCGTTCCGCCGTTTGCAATAAATGATTGAAATATTCCGCCACTTTCGGTGCCGCCTGCTGATAATCCTCAACGGCTTTTGTGGTGAGGATTCCGCCCTCACCGGCTAATTGCAGCAGGGTTTGTGCCGTATAACTGCTGCACAGGCTGTCGAGCAAAGGCTCGACTTCTTCGCTATAGCGACTGAAGATCTGCTCCTGCAGGCATTGATGCACCACAATGCTTAACGCTGCCCGCATCTGCGCAAAACTTACGCTGGCAATTAACGGGGTGAACGGATGCGGTGCGGGGGTGGCCTGAAATCCCAGGAAACGCAGATGATCGACTGCCGGTTTTTGCAGGCGCACGCTGCGAAAGCGCGCTTCTGCAACGGTTGCAATGGCGATGCCGTTCGCGTCGAATACGGTGAATTCAGCTGTCAGTGAATGCGGTGAACGTTTCAGCAGCGTGGCGCGCGCGCTGCATGGCACAGCATCTGTTTTATAGAAGGCGATACGACCCAGCTTGACCGGAACATAAGCCATGCCGTCATTTGATGCCAGCTCATCTTTTAATAACTGGATAATCAGCTGAAAGGTGCAATCAAGCAGGGCAGGGTGCAGATGTGTCTTATCCAAATCAACTGCGGCAGGCGACGTTGTAAAGATCGCCAGTGCGCTGCCCTGTTCAAGCCAGCCGTGAGCTATGCGTTGAAATTGCCTGCCATAGGTTAAGCCTGCAGCATGCGTGAGGGCCTCATGGCTGGCGCTGGTAAAGTCAGGCAGACGCACAGGCAGGATTACCGGCATTGCCCTTAATTCACCGGGTTCACTGAGGATGCGGGCGCTGGCATGGACAGTCCAGGAATCTGTGCCTGCGATATCGCGTGCGCTGATGCTGATGCTGCCGTCGGCCGGCGAGATGTTCGTGCGGATGACTTTGGCCTCATTTAGGATCAGGGCTGAGCGAATTTCCAGCTCTTCTATCGCCACCCGTTCTGCTGGTTTCCAACTCAGCGCTGCGGCCAGCACCAGTTCCACAAAACCTGTGCCGGGAAATACGACATCGGAACCTGCGACATGATCGGCCAGTGCGGGCAAAGCCTGTGTGTCGAGCTGATTTTCCCAGGTCAGTTCCTGCTGTTGCAAGGGATAACCTAACAGCGGATGTACTTTATGCCGGTTCAATAAGCCCATCGAGGCGGCCGAAGAAGTATGCCAGTGACGCTCGCGCTGCCAGGGATAAGTCGGCAAGGCGACAAATTTTCCGGGCATCGAATACCACTGCGCCCAGTTGATAGCGCCACCGGCAATAATGCTCTGTTTGATGGCTTTTTTAACGCGCGCTATCTTGTCATCGTTGCGGGCCAGCGTGGTAATCACGCGGCCTTCCACTTCCGAATCTTTCAGACTGTCGTTAAGATAACCGCGCAACACGGCATGAGGACCCACTTCGATGAAGACATTGGCACCTGTGCTAATCATTTGTCCGGCAGCGCTTGCAAATAAAACCGGGCGGCGGATGTTATGCCACCAGTACTCTGCGTCAAGTTTACATCCCTCCAGCACGTCACCTGTCACGGTGGAATAAAAAGGTATTTTGCCGGCGACAGGCTTGATACCGGTAAGCTTCTGTCTAAGGACCGTTTCTATCGGATCCATCGCCGGGCTGTGGAAGGCATAATCGAGCGCCAGACGCTTATAACGAATGCGGCGCGCCGCAAGGCTCAATTCGATCCCGCTCAGTTGTTCAGCGGTGCCCGCGAGGGTGATGCCGCGTGAACTATTGATCCCCGCTACCGTCACGGTATGCCCAGTCAGTAAATCCTCTATCGTTGCCAGGCCGCAAGCTACTGCGGTCATCTGTCCTGTGCCTTTTGTTGTGCCCTGCGCATAGCTGCGGTGATAGATCACCGCGATTGCATCGGCAAGCGATAAGGCACCCGATGCCCAGGCGGCAGCGACTTCACCTACGCTGTGGCCCGCAACGGCGACAGGAATAATGCCGCGCTCCGCCAGCATGCGCGTAATGCCGACCTGCAAGGCAAACAGGGCAGGCTGTGCGATTTCAGTATATTCATAGCGATCGCCGCCCGCCAGTTCATCTTCGAGTGAAAAGTCGGCATAGTGTTTGAACAAGACATCGATTTCGCGTATCGCAGCAAGAAAAATGGCCGATTGTTGCAACAGCCCTTTGCCCATGCCGGCCCACTGCGAGCCGTTGCCTGAATAAATAAATACCGGCCCAACAGGTTTGGCCAGTGCGCTGCCACTGACTGAATTATCTTCAGTCCCCGCTGCAAAGTCGAGCAATGCCGCAGCGATCTTTGCATTGCTCGTGCCGGTTACCATCAGGCGATGCGGATGTGCTTCCCGGTTAAAAATCGTGTTGTAGCTGATGTCGTACAGCGCAGTGTCAGGTTTTTCCGCGATAAATGTTGCAAATTCACTCGCTGCCTGCTTGAGCGCGGCGCTATCCCTGGCCGAGAGCATGACGGGCAATTCAATCCCCTCGCCCGCCGGCGGGAGAGGGGGGAGAGGAGCGTCAGCTTCAAAGCTTTCCAGAATGACATGCGCGTTAGCGCCGCCAAAACCGAAGGAATTAACGCCAATGATCAGTTTGCCCGTTTGCTTTAAGGGCCAATTTTGTGTGACGACCGAGACATTTAATCCGGCAAAGTCGATATTCGGATTCGGATTTTCCAGTCCGATGGTCGCGGGTATCACGCGATGTTGAAGGCAATGCAGCGCCTTGATCAGACCCGCGATGCCGGATGCCGCTTCCATGTGCCCCAGATTGCTTTTGACCGAACCGATCAGCAGGGGCGTTTCGCGGTGCTGACCCAGCGCAATGCCGATGGCACGCGTCTCGATAGGGTCGCCTACCACCGTGCCCGTGCCATGCGCTTCGAGATAATCAATACTGGCAGCAGCTATGCCGGCTTTGGCATAAGTCTGCGTCAGCAAAGCGGCCTGAGTTGCCGCACTGGGCACCGTCAGTCCGGATTTTTTGCCGTCGGTATTCACGGCAGAAGCGGCTACCACGGCGAGTATGTGATTGCCGTCCTTGATGGCCTGATCGTAATCCTTGAGCAGAAATATGCCGCCCCCTTCGGAACGCACATAGCCGTCGCCTGCCGCATCAAATACCTGACAGCGCCCGCGACGGGAGAGCATGGACGCCTTGGAAAAAGTGATAAAGCCGTAAGGATGCAGATGCAGACTCACGCCGCCGGTGAGCGCCTGCGTGCTTTCGCCGGACAATATCGACTGACAGGCCTGGTGAAACGCGACCATGGACGAAGAGCAAGCGGTGTCTATCGCCATGCTGGGGCCGCGTAAATCCAGCACATAGGAAATACGGTTGGCAGCGATGCTGGAAGTATTGCCGGTGGCGGTTGTTGAATCGACCGTAGCCAGATCATCCGCCAGGCGATAGGCATAATCATTGCTGGCGATGCCGATATAGACGCCGCAAGCACTGCCGCGCAGCGTGGAAGGTTTGACGCCGGCATTTTCCAGCGCTTCCCAACTCATTTCCAGCAGCAGTCGTTGCTGCGGATCCATCAAGGCGGCTTCTCTTGGCGAAATGCCGAAAAATTCCGCGTCGAATTGTGAGGCATCACCGATAGAACCTGCCGCAAAGGTATAGCTGGTGCCGGGATTATTCTTCTCCGGATGACGATAGATATCCATAGCCCAGCGTTCGGGATCAACCTCGCTGACCAGATCGCGCCCGTTCAGCAGATCTTGCCAATATTGCGCACTGCTCGTACCCGGGAACCGGAAAGAAGAACCTATCACCGCTACTTTTTTTGTCATTTTAATTCTTTCACCATTGAATCGTAATTCATAAACTAGTAGTAAGTAGTACCACTTCCCACTTCCTATTTACAATTTGACCGATCCTGCATTAACCAATGGGTACATCACTGAGACCACGATATTCAGGAATTTTTGCAGGTCAGCCGCCGGTGCATTGGAGACATACAGCACATCCTTGTTATTGACCGGAAAGCTTTGTGCGACAAAGAAGCTGGCAGGATCTTTCAGGTTAAGCTGATAAATCACGGCAACCTTGCCATCCGGCGTGGTTTTCGGTGGTGTCGCCCAGTTCAATGCACTGGCTTCTTCAAGACGGAAGATGAATACCGCGCGCGCATCGGCCCGGCTGTCATCCAATCCGCCTGCACGTGCCAGTGCTTGTGCCAGTGAAATGCCTTGCGCTTCGAAATCGATTTCCTGATTTTTTCCCGTAGCGCCCAGGGAAGTAAAACTTTGCGACTGGAACAAGGCTGTTACCACGTCGCCCGGCTGCAAGATAATATTTTGTTTAGGGTCCCGTATGATGCTGTCCAGCGGCAAGGCCAGCACCTTTTCGCCGCGCGTCACCTGCAAGGTCATTTTATTCACCGGTTGACGCACGCCGCCTGCAGATGCCAGCGCATCGAGCAGTTTCTCGCCGCGTGCGGTCAAGGGCATGCGAGTGCTGGAAGTCACTTCACCCACGACAGTGACATTGGCGGTGTTGTTCTGAATGATGCGCACCAGAACTTGCGGCTGGTTGGCCTTGCCGTTAAGTTGCTGTGCGATGCCGCTTTCAATTTGCTGAGTGGTTTTACCCGCACAGGCAATTTTTCCGGCAAAAGGAATATTGATCGCGCCATCGCTGCTGACCATTTGCTGCGGGAAAGTGCTTACATTGCTGGTTGAAGGGCCGGTTAACGCGCCGACGCCGAACAACATGGCAGGCGGCGCTTCCCATATCGAGACTTCAATGACATCTCCCGCGCCGATCACATAAGCTGAATGCGCCTTGTTTTCAAATGAATCCGAGAACAGCACTTTTTTATGCTCAGAGAGCAATTGGCGTGCAATCGTGTCATTCACTTCGATGAGCTGTATGCCTTCGATGCTTCCGGAGCCATGGTTCTCCTGTATCTGCTGACGACTGGGACCGGAAGAAGATAACCAGCCGGGATAGGTCGCACAGCCGCCAAGCGTGATTGCAGTGAACATCAATAGTGAGCGGGATAAAACGCCAGGTGCAACATTAAAGTATTTCAATTGATTAAGCCCTTGCATGGTTAATAGTTAGTGGTGAGTAGTTAGTAGTTAGTGGTGAGTGGTAAGTGGTTAGTGGTGAGTGGCGAGTGGTAAGTAGTTAGTAGTTAGTGGTAAGTAGTAGGTTTGTTCTCAACATAATCATTTATATAACTGAAGGCACAGTATTTTATCCTCTTGCCCATAACCAGCGACTTGCCCAACTTGTAGGCTTAGTCGATTGGCTATCAATGATGGCACGGGCTTTAGCCCTTGGCCAGAATTGAGTTGCTCTATCAGGTGTTTAATCAGAGGGAATGAGAATAAATTTACCCCGGTGAGTGGACTCACCACTTACCACTCACCACTCACCACTCACCACTCACCACTCACCACTCACCACTTACCACTAACACCACTTACCACTCACCACTTACCACTAACACCACTCGCCACTCACCACTTACCACTAACACCAC
>CAIWRI010000009.1 GCA_903915035.1 uncultured Nitrosomonadales bacterium
ACCTGGTCTCGCATCAGTTCAAGACTTATATCCTGCCTGTCACCTTTGTCGTGTTAACCGCACTATTCTTTTTTCAGAAGCGCGGCACTGGCATAATGGTGATTTCATTGCCGGGATTGGTTGTTTGCGTATGGGCGGTTCCCTGGATTATTAAAAGTTTCTTTCCCTTGTACGTCGAGTCGATAGGAGCTGTGAAGTGGGGATTGATGTCGGGCATCTTCCTGGGCGCATCCATCTCGGTTAATGCCTTGTTCAGTCTGAAGGCATGGCTGTGGACCGGAGTATATACCACGGGCCGCGTGCTTAGTTCGTACTTACTGCCTCTAATCTTGTTCTATAAGATGTCTAACCCGCTGGAAGGAATAGCGGCCGGATACCTGATTGCCCAAGGCTTTTCATTCTTTTTGGCGATGTACTGCATATATCGGGCGACTCACGTAAATTTCAAGCTTTCCGAAGAAAACGCAGCATAATCCACAATGTCCGCCTGCTTATTATTTGCAATAATGACGTGAAGATCATGGCTCTAGGCATATTAAAACGTTTTTTGAAAATAATATTATCGCCGAGATCAAGCACTATTGTCGATCAGGAGCGTATAGAATGCATCCCAGGCGGATCAAAAACCAGGCACATGTGGCTATTGCACATAGAGAGCTGCACCGCGGTGCGCGAACATGACGGTTTGCGGATTTGCGTTCGCGACCAATCGCTGTCATTCATAGCGGCCTGCCTTCAAATGCTGAAGAACTCCCGTTTCGATGCGTTAGTGTTCAATAAAAACTCCGTATTCACTTACATCCTGGCAAAGTTCATGCTTGCCAGGAGGATTCTCGATATTGAAGGATCGGTTAAGATTCGTTTCCACGAAATTCCTTGGGGCATGAGCCGGTGGAGAGGGGAAGCCGAGTATATCGTTGAGATGTTAAACCGCTTGGGATACGAATCATTAAAAACCGGCTTTCATCCTCTTCGCGCCGTCATATCGTGGATGCGCAAGATTATATTCGCCGCGGCTCAATTAAGCCGATCTTTAAAATCCCTTCGCGGCATAAAAAAAAAATTGGGTTATTGGGAACTGTCAATCGGCGCACCCGAAGACAGTCAACACGTAGTAGAGGTGTGGTGGGTGGCTCCGCGTCACACAACCTTTGCCTGGATACAAGATTTTTTGAAAATTGCAAAGCAACACTCGGTTAAAACCGTGCGGGTGGCGAACTGCCATTTCCAATCGGCGCAAATCCCCGGGCAAATGGGGTTTATCTGGCATCCCATTCATGTATCCTGGCTGCAATTGTGGATCACTTGGCTCAAAGGCATGTGCTTGCAATTATGCGATGTCAATAAAATGATCAGCAAGAATCGCGGCACGGAGGTCGGAGATTTTCACTATGTATTACGCGATTATTGGAGGGCCTGCCTGCTGGATACCGCCGAAGATATGATGTGGTGAGTGGTGAGTGGTGAGTGGTGAGTGGAAAGTCTAATTTAATCAGAGGGCAGGCATCATGACGCAAGAGATCAGCACTGAAGTATTATTGGAAAAATACGCCGAAGAAGGTGAATACTCAGTGCAGGATGTGCGTCTGCGCGTAGCGCGAGGACTCGCACAAGCCGAAAAACCTGAACAACGTGCACGATGGGAAGAGGCCTTCTTACTTGCGCAAGAAGCGGGCTTCGTACCGGCGGGTCGCATCAATTCCGCAGCGGGACTTAAAATCCAGGCCACCCTGATCAATTGTTTCGTACAACCGGTAGGCGATGCAATTTCCGGCACCACTGACGGCAAACCGGGCATCTACGATGCTTTGCAGCAAGCCGCTGAAACCATGCGGCGCGGCGGTGGCGTAGGCTATGATTTTTCATCCATTCGCCCGGAAGGTGCCCTGGTCAAAGGCACCAACTCGCGCGCCAGCGGCCCGATTTCCTACATGCGCGTGTTCGATCGCTCCTGCGAAACCGTCGAATCAGCAGGCGCGCGGCGCGGCGCACAAATGGGTGTATTGCGCTGCGATCATCCCGATATCGAAAAATTCATCAGTGCCAAGGACCAGGGCGATCTGCGTAACTTCAATATTTCCGTCGGCGTCACAGATGCGCTGATGCAGGCCGTAGAAGCCGACCAGGAGTTTGAACTGCTGCATGCAGCCCGTCCCGCTGACGCGCTGATAGCAGCAGGTGCCGTGCAACGCCCGGATGGCAAGTGGATTTATCGCAAAGTGCGCGCAGTCGATTTATGGAAAAAAATCATCGAGAGCACTTACGATCATGCCGAACCGGGTGTGCTGTTCATTGACCTGATGAACCGCGACAACAACCTGTCTTATTGCGAAGTGATTGAGGCCACCAATCCTTGCGCTGAGCAACCCCTGCCGCCTTACGGATGTTGTTGTTTAGGTTCAATAAATTTAACCCGCATGGTTAAAAACCCCTTCTCTGTTCATGCCGGTTTCGATTACGAACCTTTCAAACAGATCATCAAGGTCGCCGTGCGTATGCTGGACAATGTACTGGAAGTTTCCGCGTGGCCGCTGCCCGAACAACAGCAGGAAGCACAGAGCAAACGTCGCATCGGCCTGGGATACACGGGGCTTGGCGATGCGCTGGTCATGCTGGGACTGCGTTACGATACCGATGAAGCTCGTGCCTTTGCCGCCGATATCACCCGCATCATGCGCGATGAGGCGTATTCCGCATCAATCGAACTTGCAATCGAGCGCGGTCCATTCCCGCTGCTGGATGCAGAACAATACTTATCGGCTCCGCATTTTGCCTCACGCCTGCCGGATGAAATGAAGCATCGCATCCGCGAACACGGTCTACGCAACAGTCATCTGTTATCCATCGCGCCCACAGGTACTATTTCACTGGCGTTTGCCGACAATGCCTCCAACGGCATCGAGCCTGCCTTTTCATGGTTTTATACGCGCAAGAAACGCATGATGGACGGCACGACTAAAGAATATTCGGTCGAGGATCACGCCTGGCGTCTCTACAAAAAACAGGGGGGTGATACCGACAAATTGCCGCAAGCCTTCGTCAGCGCGCTTGATATTTCGGCACTCGATCATATGAAAATGGTCGCCGCAGTCGCCCCTTTTATCGATACTTCAATTAGCAAGACCGTCAATGTACCTGCTGATTATCCCTTCGACGATTTCAAGGAACTTTATACCGAAGCCTGGCGTGCAGGTCTCAAGGGGCTGGCGACCTACCGGCCGAACAGCGTGTTAGGCTCGGTATTATCTGTGACCCCGGAACCCGGCAAAGACGAGTTGCCGCAGGATTTCGTGTTCGATCAGGACAGACGCATAGCACTTGAAGCTGCGCCTATGCCGGCACTCGCCTCCTTGCGCTGGCCCGGTCGCCCCGAACTTACCATGGGTAGCGAAGGCTGGGTCTCTCAGGTCGTCAAGCACCCGCTGGGCAGTTTTGTCGCCTTCGTCTCACATACCAGCAACGGCGGCAATCATCCGTTTGAAGTCTGGGTGAATGGTGCTGAACAACCCCGTGGCCTTGGCGCACTGGCCAAATCGCTGTCTATGGATATGCGTACCCGGGATCCGGTCTGGATGCGCATGAAGCTGGAAATGCTGATGAAGACCGCAGGTGATGACGCTTTCGACATGCCGATGCCACCCGATGGCGAAATCAAACGCATGCCAAGTCTGGTGGCGGCCTTCGCCCATTTGCTCAAATATCGTATCGAAGCGTTAGGTGCACTGGAAGTCAGCGACGGAATGACCACGCCGATGATGGATGCGCTATTCGCAAGAAAGGAACCTAAAACCGGTACCGATGGCACCATGAGCTGGACGGTGGACATTGCCAATGCCGGCTCAGGGGATGACTTCGTGCTGGGACTCAAGGAACTGGTGCTGCCGGACGGACAGCGACGCCCCTACTCGATGTGGCTGTCCGGCGTATATCCGCGCGCACTGGACGGATTATGCAAATTACTGAGTCTGGACATGCGCGTGATAGATCCTGCCTGGATCGGTATGAAGCTGCGTAAACTGCTCAACTTCGGCGAACCGCTGGGCGACTTTCTCGCGCGGGTGCCAGGCAGTGCCAGAATGCAAAGCTACCCTTCGACGGTCTCCTACGTCGCCACACTGATCATCCACCGCTATGCCATGCTGGGTGTGCTCGACGAGCATGGATATCCGATGCAGCAAATGGGCGTACTGGAAATACCGGAAGGTCAGATAAAGGCAACCAGTCTCAAACCGCTGACCGGCAAGCTCTGCAAGGAGTGTGGCAATGCCACGCTGATCAAAAAGGACGGCTGCGAATTTTGCACCAGTTGCGGCGCGATCGGTGCCTGCGGCTAATGCCACATGCCGGGACCGTCTTACCATTTGAGGGAAATAACGTATTGCTTCGGTAACCCTAAGCAAACCAACTTCCAGAAATCTTCTGTGATATCTTAGCGCATATCGGGTGATACGCTGCCTGCTTTTAAATACATTATCAGATGATCAATACTGAATTGAATACCCCAACGGCGTCCTGGGATGTGCCTGTAAAAGAACATGCTATTAAAATAAATATCAGCCGTCGCACGCTGTCAGCATTTACCATAGCCCTGCTGATACATGCTGCCGTGTTATTTTTCACTCGAAATTTTGTAGTGGCAACGCCGGTTGGCAATCCAGCGCCGAAAACATTGAGTATTCGCCTTGCCGGATTACCTTCAAAAATAACTCACCCGTCACTGACGCATAAAGTCATTATCACCAGAAAAATCAAGTCAAATCAAAAAACAACTTCGCATTCGCTCATCACAGCGAAGAAAAGTACAACGCTGGTGCCCTCTTCGTCACTAGAACTCAATACTGACGCACCCACAGATCTGATGTCTTATATCAAGGCAAAACGGCAGCACGCCCAGGAACTGGAGGATAACGCCGCCTTTGACAATGCGGCCGCAAGTCAGCCCTCGGCCGACGAACAACGCGATGCAACGATCAAACGCAATTTGCAGCAACCGGGAACTAACGGCGTTTTTCAAATAAGGCACGTAGCCTATAGAACAGCTCAATTTAGTTTCAGAGGCTGGAAAAACAACTATGACAATTCACGGCTTGAACTCATTGATGTTCAGACAGGCCCGGATAACCAAATACAGTTAGCTGTTGTTAAGAAAATGATTGAAATTATCCGGCGCGAATATAAGGGGGATTTCCACTGGGAATCTCAGCGCCTGGGTCGCATACTTGTTTTATCGGCACGCATTGAGGATAACGCCGGACTGGAATCATTTCTCATGCAAGAATTTTTTCCTGCACAACAGTAACAGTTTTATCGCAATCAAGGAGTTTCCAAAGGACCTCATCCGTTTGTCAGGGTTATACTGGACTTTGTTCATTCATTCATGCTGCTGGATAGCACAATGGCGGAAATATTTCCGCCATTGCCTATTACCAAATAAACGACTACAGAGTTTCAGTCAATCAGAATACTTTGTTTAACTCCACTCGACCGCTGTTTCCGTAACGATGATAATCATACTTAACATAGATTGATGTTGTTTGTGTGAATTCATAGTTTGCACTCAGCCCCAGCGTTCCGCTCGTTTTCTTGTCACTTGCAAAGCTGATCGGAAATTGAACTTGTGGAGAAGTGACCATGATTGCATTCATACCCCCCTTATTGTCGCTGATTGTACTATCCAGCCCCGCATTAAGCGCTAACTTTACCGCATGACCATTCAGATTTGTGTTACGGGTAAACAAGATGCCTGCCTGCAGATCGGTGCGAGTTGCCTTATAGCCACCGAGATTAAGCGCTTGTGCAGAAGTTCCTGTTTCCGTAAAACCATTCACTGAAATATCGGCATAATTCAGACTAAAACGCGGCAAAATGGATACCCCGTCTTTTTCATAGGCAAGATAGGTCGCACCCACACTGGCATTCATGCCATGAGCGGAGGTAGTGCCTTGTGCAGTACCGGTGACCGATGCTCGATTAAGCCTGAAATCCTGCCCTGAATAACCGATACTGCCCAGGATGGATAACACAGGACTCAACGCAGATCTTGCATAAAGCGTTGCGCCCTGTCCTTTGACATCGCCACCGCCATAGGTTGAACTGATAGACCCGGTACTGCTCATGGCCAGCACACCCATGGTCAGTTGCTGACTTCCACCTTCAGCGCCGATATAATAGTCGTTGCGGTTTATATTATTGCTGGTGACATTATCCTTATTATTCATGTAGCCGACATAGACTGATTTATCATCAATCGTATCGCCGCCTGACATACCGCTGGCCTTAGCTGAATTTTCCGAACGGACAAACAGAAAATCAGAGACAGCCTGACTGCTCAGCAAGCCGAAATTGGCAAGCCCTGCGTATTGTTCAGGCACTAGGCGCGCCGCATTGAGTGATGAGGTTGCGCCATTTGCGCTGAGCAGCGCATAAGCTGAATTACCCGCAGCCGTAGCAGAATTGATCTGATCGATCCCGACCGGACTCGTCGCGGCCGCCATTAAGGCACTGGCCGCTGCACGCTGGCTGGGCGTAGCACCCAGATCGGCAAACACGCTGTTAGCCGCATTGAGTCCGGTAGTCAACAATCTGCCGGTAGCCACGTCAAATACCGCCGCCGCATTGGGACTGGTGTTGGTGTTATAGAGCAGGTTACCGAAAGCGCCGCTTACTGCGATCGGGCCACCAGTACTATCTGCGATAATCTGGTAAACATTGCCGCGAACAGGAACTGTGCCGCCATAAGGCAGGACAACAAGCGTACTGTTTGGATTCAGCGTCACTGTGCCACCTACCCTGACCTGATCGAAACCACCTACGGCTGTAGACTGAATTTGCGCCTGATAGATGGCATTTTCAGTATAGTTACCAGTAATTGTTGTCGTTCCTGGAGAATTACCCGGAGCGAGAATACCGTTGTTGGTAAAATTTCCGTTAAAGGTCAGGAAACCGCCTACGGTAGCGCCGGAAGCGTTGTCAAAAGTACCGCTTGCATCGGTAATTGTTCCGCCGGGAGAACTCGACGTGCCGCCAGTGAGCGTGGTGTAAGCGAATGGCGCACCTGTCCCGATATTAAGGCTGGCACCATTATCCACGATGACACCGCCGCTGGCACTAAAACTGTTGTTAACATTGAGCGTGTTTCCAGTGGTAACGGTTGTGTTCTGGATGACTGTGGAACCATTCAGCGTTAATGGGGTGCCGCCACTGCCCGTCACATTGAGCTGGGAAGCAGTCGTCAGTATGTTGCCATTAAAGATGCCCCCGTGAGCCACGTTAAGCTGATAGGTATTCTCATTAATCGTACCGGAACCGCTAAGGCTGTAGATCGTCTCACTGCCGTTGTTGAGATTCAGCAGGCCGTTCACCGTAACAGCCGGACTGTTCGTCAGGGTGGCTAACGTACCGCCCGCTACAGCAGGCAAGTTACCCAGATTAAGGGTGCTGCCGGTATTGACGTTAACGACATTGGCCGCACTGGTGCCTGCGAGCGTAACCGTACCAGTTGTGGTCAGCGTGCCTGTGCCAAGGTTGGCGTTGATCACCGATCCGTTGTTGAGCGCATAGGTCGCAGCAGTCAGCGTGCCGGTGCCATTGATCGTGCCGGAATTGGTCAGGGTGGCAATCGTGTTGTTCGCCCCCAGATTGACCGTGCCTGCATTGGACAGCGTTGCATTGGAAGCCAGACCGCCGCTGGTATCGTTCAGCGTAGCCCCGCTCACTACGTTCACCGTACCACTTGCCAGCGTGCCGTTCAGCGTCAGCGTGCCTGCATTGACGTTGGTCGCACCGGTATAAGTGTTGACCCCGGAAAGTGCAAGCGTCCCGCTGGAGACTTTGGTCAGGCCATAGGTCGAATTGGTGCTGGACAAAGCGCCTGCAAAGGCGCCCGAATTCACCGTTAAACCGCCCAGTGACAAATCTACATTACCTGTGTTTGAACCCGAAAGCTGGCCTATTTTTTCATTGCCGCCCAATACCAGGGTGCCATTCACGGTAACGTCCGGAGTAGACAGCAGTCGCGCTGCCGAACCCAGCGTGGTGGTACCGCTGGCTATATTCACGGTTGAGGCGGAACTCGTGCCGTTAAGCGCAACCGTACCGTTGTCGGTCATGACGCCAGTGCCCAGATTGGCGTTGATCACCGATCCGTTGTTGAGCGCATAGGTCGCAGCGGTCAGTGTATAACCCGAACCGTTAATCGTACCGGTATTGGTCAGGGTGGTGACAGTATCGTTCGCACCCAGATTGACCGTGCCTACATTGGACAGCGTTGCATTGGAAGCCAGACCGCCGCTGGTATCGTTCAGCGTAGCCCCGCTCACTACGTTCACCGTACCACTTGCCAGCGTGCCG
>CAIWRI010000010.1 GCA_903915035.1 uncultured Nitrosomonadales bacterium
CACACAGTCATGGAACGGAATTTATAAACCAGTATCTCTTTGCCATCCAGCCCATAACGACGCTGCTGAAAAATAACCGGCCCCGGAGAACTCAGCTTAACAGCAACGGAAATCAGCAATAATAAGGGAGAAAGCAGGATGAGGATGAAAATACTGAAAAAAATATCACTCAAACGTTTAACAATACTGTTTAGACCTTGAAACGGGGTTTCGCAGATCCCCTCTACCGGAATACCATCAATCTGCCCCATATGCCCCTGGATCATATCTGTTATGAAATTATCGGGAACAAAATAAATTGAAGCTGTTGTATCCTTAAGCTCATTCAGAATATTCATGATTCTAGGCTGATTTATCATCGGCAGAGAAAAATAAATCGTGTTGATGTTATTTAATTTAACATACAGTGGCAAGGCACTAAAATTTCCTAAAAAACTGAACCTGTCATCTCTTAATTGCCGGTCCTCACTCCTGTCTTCAAAAAAGCCAATCAAGTCTGTTGAAATTAATTTATTGAATGTAAGACTATTCGCCAAAGTAAAACCCTGTTCATTCATGCCCACAATCACGGCTCTGTTTCTGGGCCCCTGCATCCTGAGAATAAAAGGCGCTGAAAAACGCAATAGCCAGCCTGCAATAATCAAACAGACAGGTGTGATCCACAACAAGGCAAGAATCGCTTTCGGATAAAAATACCTCAACAAGTGAGCAGCATAAGAAAAAAACAACAGCAGAGAGGCAACAAACAACCAGCTGATGAAAGTATTTTTTATCAATTGAGCAAAAGGCTGATTCAGGCTGGATTTTCCGGGAAAGGTCATCGTAAATAAAACCAGCGACAAGATCAAATAAGTCGAGGTCACTTCACCATGATAATGGACACCTACCCCTAGCGCACATAAAACCAAAACGACGGGTTCAATAAGTGCCTCAATAGACTGCAATAAATTATCCCTTGTTACCGTAATTCCTTTTGCCCGATAAAATGGAAGAGAAATCTTATTATTCATATTATTTTTGAAATTAACGCTGCGACCAGACGATGATATAACATTTGCTAAAAATTAGCCGCCCCCCATATCTGCAAACAGTTCAATGCTCATCAACTCGAATAAACCTGATTGCGCATCTTTGCTACCGCCTGACTTCGCCTGACGACATCCAGTTTCTTGAATATTCTTTGCAAATGGTTTTTAACGGTAAAGGAACTAATATTGAGAATCAGCCCGATTTCTAAATTGGTTTTACCGGAACAAACCCATCCCATGATCTCTGACTCACGATCAGTCAAATTAAATTCATTATTCGTGTTTACAGGTTCATTAATCAGTGCTTTATTTATGTTCATTGGTAGAACATAATCAGGAACATATTCAATTTGCCGTAAGCTTGCGTCAATATAAGGCAAAAGTTGCTGAAAGATTTTTCTTCTCTCCGGTGCAACTTCTGCATCTTTGCTGAGCAATACATAAAAAGAATCACTCCCTCCCCGCACATCCCTGATAGCATGCAGCATCGCTGTTTTCATATTTCGCATGCAGGTTTTCAGCTCTTCATCCTGAATATCACGACAACGTATCACACTACCAATACTTTGCAATTGAGAGGGTACCCGACCATTCGACATCCAGTAAGCATAGAGTCGCTTAAGAAACAAGGCCATTTCCTTTTCCGGCATGATCTGGGCACGGGCAGTTTGGATAGTGGAGATGATATCGTAGGAAATGATACCCAGCGTGAAATCCCCCCACGCAGCAATCATCAGATCGTGCGGCAGAAATTCCTGAAGCGCACCTTGCGCCCATAGCAAAAATTCTGCCTGCGTCTTGATTTCAACAGCATCCGAGATTAACTGACTAAAATTGCCGAAATTGGTCGGATTCACTTCGCTGGTATTCATTAAAAGTTGTATCCTTGCCTGAAAACCTGAACAACAGATACGTTTAAGTTGGCCAATAAACAAGAATATTGTTTAAAGCCCGACAAAGTGAATCTCATGCAAAACGTAGAGGGATTGCAGGATAAAAGTATGTATTTTTTGTTACGGGGATTTTTTTTCACGTTGCATATTACACAAGGCCACTGCATCTTGCAATGACGGCAACTACGACAGGAGTTTGCTTGCCGCAGGAATTTACAAAACCCGCAATTTGCACCTTGTTTAACCGGAAATCCGCACTGACGCTAGAAAACGGGAGCCTGAGCTTCTTTTCCTTGTATCTTGCACCTGTTTATACCGTCCATTCACCATGCTGGTATATCACCGCATCATCCAGCATTACCGTATCGGTCAGCGCAAACACATCCACATGGTATCTCGCCGCACTCTTGCTGATTTGCGGCTTGTTATAGCTGCCATGTTTGGCCCCCAATGACAGATGTACACCGCACATGCGCTCATAAGTGCCAATATCGCTGACCAACCTGTGCTGGGTGAAACTGCGATTAAGCCCTAAACCCAGCTCACGCACCCAGACTTCGCCTTCATAGTCGCGAATTTGTGCCAGAACAAGTTCAAATTCGGGCGTGGAAGCTATCGTTCCGGTCACACGGCCTTTTTCAATGATCAAGGTAATCGGCTGTAACGGTTTATTGACGGAAAAACTGGTATCCCCGAATATCGAGATGCGCACCCGCCCATTCAAGGCTTCCAGCTGCTTCGATTCGGTGAAAATCTCACCAATGGGAAATTGCCCGCCAATATTATTCATCTGGCTGTAATCACCCACATTGAGCTTGGCGGGTTCAAATCCCTCAGAAAAAATCAGTTGTTCGCCAAAACTGTCAATCACGCCTGTTTTTGCCACATCAATACGCGCCTTCAAAGCATGTCCCGTGCCGCGATAATAGACCGGATCATAGGCCAGCGACTCGATATAGATCAGCGCCTCCTTGCCCGGCATGCGCGACAGATGCGGATGTTCGATAACCTTGAGACCGCGCTTGAACAGTTCAACCCGGATACGAAAAGCATCCAGCCTGAAACTGGTGGACTGGATCAATACCACCAGATCGCCGGACACCAGGCGTTCAAACTCTGCGCGCACGACTTCGGGCGCAGTGCAGTCAAAATCGATGAAAGTTGCCTCCGGCAGACATTGGCGATAGGCGCGAGTCAGCGCAATCGTCAGCTCACATTGACTGTCCCATACCACGATGGCATTTTGTGTGTGTACGATAGCCAGCGCCAGAATATCGCTGATATTTTTGGCAGCCTTAGCAATTTCACTATCCGGTATCGTCAAGTTAATTGACTCTGAACCAACCGGTAATGCTGCGACGGGTACTGCGTGAGAGATTGACTTCATGAGGAAATACTTCACTTAAAAAAATAATCATTGTGCCAAATTCAGGCACGACTGTTGTCAGCAAGTCTTTATTGTCCGGTTCATACAACAGCAGCTCCCCGCCATCATCAGACTGCCAATCCTGATTCAAATATAAGACCGTTGAAATTATGCGATTTTTCTTACCCTTGAGCGCATCCAGATGTACCGCATAAGCTGTACCCGGCTGGTAAATAGCGTAGTGGCATTCATAATCGAACAATCCCAGAAACAGCCTTTCATTAAGACCTGCGCGCAGCTCATCCATCCATGCCAAATAGGCACGATCAATGACATTTTCCTCATCCAGCCAGCTAATCACATCGCCGCGCAAGGCAGTAATCTGCTGTTTATTCTCGCCCCTGCCAACACGGGCAGGCAGAAAACGCCCGTCATCATGACAACGTTCCGGCAAAGCCTGCATCAATGCCTGCGGCAGCGGCAAGCGCAAAACAATATAGCCGGTATTCTTCAGCTGTTCAGCAATTTCGTTCAACATAAACGCCTGACTTTTAAGTGAAAAGTGGCCCGAGGAATCTGCAGAGCAAATTTACGCATTAGGCACCCATAGCACAGCTTAAGCGCCAACTTCAGCAGCATCCCGGGCAAGGGTCTCATGGTGACTGACCCAGCCGTCAAAGCCGCCTGTCATTGACAAAATACCGGTATAACCTAAGCGTTGTAAACTGAAAGCCGCCAGCACCGAGCGCCCGCCTGTTTTGCAATACAACAAAATTTCCGCACGCTTGTTTGACAGCAAAGGATGGTCACCGATCTTGAATTCAATCACGCCACGCGGAATATTGATGGCGCCGGGCAGATGTGCTGCTTCAAATTCAACAGGTTCGCGCACATCGACAATCAGATTGCCAGCCTTGATATGTTCAATCGCACCGCCAATATGAATTTCCCTGATGTGCGAGCGGGCTTCGGCGACAAGTTCTTGCGGTGTCATTCTTTATTCTCCTGTTTATTCATCAATTTGGCTGGTTACGCAGATGATCGCCAACCCTGGCAAAAGCATCCGACAATTCTACACGCAACTGCGCGTCTTCGACGATTTCCTTCAGCGCCATATCCATACACAACAACCACTGATCGCGCGCGGCAATATCGACCTGAAACGACATATGTCGTCGAAGCAGCATAGGATGGCCGTATTCCTGCTCATATAAATCCGGCCCATCCATCCAGCCATTCAAAAATTTATACAGCTTGTCTTCCGATTCCTGCAGATTTGCAGCATGCATCTTGCGTAGCCCATAAGTTTCCGGCAACACATCCATTATCCGGTAAAAATATTTAGCCAGCCTGCGTATATTATCCGTGCCGCCTATCCGCTCAAAAAGGCTCAGTTCAGCTTGTTTCATTTCAGACTGCATGTATTTCTCCAAAAATCAGCTTAAGCCGGCACAGTCAATCGGGGTGCGGCATCGGCAAACCCCGACATGATAGCAGGCGCTTGTCGACGAACAGGGCATCGTGATGCGCACTTTATGCCGGAAACTGAGTCACTGATTCCAGCCTGCCGGGAAATTTGCATTAACGACGGATCAGAATAATATTTTTCTCAGGGCGGACAATTTCGCATGTGTGTTTCCACGGAATTGTAGGACAAGGACGAGTCGATCTCCCTTTGCGCCAGAGCGGCGCTTTCCATCAATTTTTGCTCCATTGGCTGAATAACCTTTTGCACCCAGAGATGCAAATCCTGTTCAGCCTGAGTTGCCGTCTGATAATTACGCGGTTTGGAAAATGCCCTTCTGAGCGGAAGCTCCATCATTTTTGATCCCGCCCGCAAATAAGCTTTCCAGGCGGAGACATGCTCAAGCTCATGATCGCGAATAATCTGCCGTCTGCAATCCCCCTCGATTTCCCTGGCAAGATAGACCTGCATACTTGAAAATCCGGCCTTGATCGTGACTTCCGGCACCATACAAACAATACCTTTCGGCGTAATCGACATGATCGCCTTGACGTCATAACTGAGTATCGGATCAGCGTGTGTCAAACCTAACACATGATGATTGCGATCCATCGCTTTACCTGACAGGCTTTGCAAATAGACTAGCGGCCGGGTGTCATCTTCGCTGACGACCAAATCCTGGTAGTTCACTTTGACTGTGGCCTCATGAGCCCATTGCTCACAAGGCTCTTGTGCTTCTGCCGTCGCCAGGGCAAGCATGATGCCGGCCAATACAAATTGATATAAATTTCGAATACGCATAATGATTTTCGGTCGCATTTTTACAATCAGCAGCCAGTAAACCTTACCGGCATCAACGATGCAAAAAAACCAGCAAAAATTCCCTCCCGGAAAGCTAAGGTATACAGATTAACTTAAAAACGGCTTTCGCCCAAGAATCGATTTGAGTAAAACTGAGCTTCAATGACCATCAACTCTCCACGAAACATGACGGATTGTTGCATAGCGACGGCGCCAGGCAGTAACGGGCTATCCGCCATGATTGTTAACAACAAAAGCCATCACAGAACGTCAAGGTACCGCGCACTGAGATCAAGCCTCAGAATAATATATTGATTTATAAGCGTTAATCAGACGATAATAACAATTCCTGATTTAATGCCCGCGCGCGACGAATATAAACCATGAGCTTATACAGCCAACTCCGGCAAGCGAAGAGTGAAGAAAACGTTAAAGATGTTTATATTAAAGCACTTGGCCTGAAGAGTTTTACCAAGGGACTGATTGATATTCGCACTAAAGAAATCTGGTTTGAAGCCAAAGACACCGGCCGCCACTCCAGCTATGCGATGTTCACGCAATTGCTGCATTATGTGCAGGATGCGCTGAACAAGGGCGAAGATGTACCACCGTTGTTAGCCGTGATCGACACCGAAAAAGCCGCGTTGATGAAGAGTGCCGACGTGCTGCCCTTCCTGAAAAAGAATACGGTTAAGTGGGGTAAGTCCGCCAGTCAATACACACAGGAAGCGCTGGCGGAAATTTCCACCCACATCGGTACGCATTTCGTCTCCTTCAAAATCGCCACGCACGAAGATGAATTTATCAGCACCGTCAAAGCTGCGATCAAGTCTGGCGACATCATTCGCACGCAGATTACACCGGATAATCTCAAACAAATATTTGATAAATGGGTGGCAATGATAGGACGCGAAATTGTCGGCGTCTCGGAAGAAGACTACGCACTGCTGTTTTTTGCCGACATCATGCACGATGGCACGATTTCCACCCACGCTAATCTGCCTGCCGAACTGCTGCACAAAAATGGCGCGCCGGTATTTGTTTTAGATGTGCGCACAGTGCGCGATGAGTTGAAACTCAATCGTGCTGACGTTGGCTGGTATCAAATTCGCAATGCCCTGAAAAAACGCAACGAAAGTGGCGATGCCGCATCGGTGGATTTCACACCATTTGAAATTATTTACAAAACCTTGACTGAAAAACTGCAGCCGCAAGTTTTTGAACTGGGGTTCTTGCGCTAATGTTTCGTTATTTTACCCTCCCCCTCCGCTACGCTCGCCCCTCAGGTGAAACAACTAAGCCAGCAAGCTGGCAAGTGGCTGGTTACCCCGCTTGCTGCGGAGGGAAAGGGGAGAGGGCGAATTGACCGCTCCTGCCAAAACATCTGCCGCCACGCTTGCCAATCTTGCCAAGTTGGGCATCCGGCATCGCGCCGATTTGCTGCTGCATCTGCCGATACGCTACGAGGATGAAACCCGTCTGGCCCCCATAGACACAGCGGAACCCGGCGAAACAGTGCAGGTTGAGGGCATCATCACGCATGCGGAAGTTCTTTTTAAGCCGCGTCGTATTCTGGTTTGCCGCCTGCAAGACAGTAGCGGCGAGTTATACCTGCGGTTTTTAAATTTTTATCCCAGCCAGATCAAACTGCTCTCGGTTGGCAACAGAATTCGCGCGGCAGGCGAAGTGCGCATGGGATATTACGGGCTGGAGATGGTGCATCCGAAATGCCGTGTAGTGAACGACGAAACACCATTGCAAACCTGCTTGACGCCGGTTTATCCGACGACGGCAGGACTCTCACAGACTGCATTGCGCAAGTTGATCGCCAATGCACTTGAAGTCATCACGGCACCTGAGCTGCTGCCCGAAAAATTCCGCACACAACTGCAATTGCCCGGCTTTATCGAAAGCATCCGCTTATTGCATCATCCCGATGCGGATATTGCGGAAGGTTCTCTGCATGATCGCTCTCATCCCGCATGGCAACGCATCAAATTTGATGAGCTGCTGGCCCAGCAGTTATCCATGCGGGTGCATCACCGTGAACGCAGCCAGCGTATCTCGCCTGCACTCACCTTAAAAAAGCATTACACCGACGCGCTGCTGAAAATTCTGCCCTTCGCTCTGACGCGCGCACAACAGAAAGTATTTCTTGAGATCAGCCATGACCTTGAGAAACCGCATCCCATGCAACGCCTGCTGCTAGGCGATGTAGGCAGCGGCAAAACCATCGTTGCGGCATTGGCTGCTTTACAAGCCATCGAGAATGACTATCAGGTAGCGCTGATGGCACCCACTGAAATTCTGGCCGAGCAACATTATCTGAAGCTCTCAGACTGGTTAGCGCCACTGGGTATTGCACCCGTCTGGCTGTCAGGCAGTTTGAAGAAAAAAGATAAGCGTCTCGCCTGCGACAAAATTGCGTCGGGTGAAACGCTGCTGGCCATTGGCACGCATGCGCTATTTCAGGAGCAGGTTACTTTCCACAAACTGGGATTGGCGATTGTCGATGAACAGCACAAGTTTGGTGTTCAGCAGCGACTGGCGCTGCATGCCAAAGGAAAAACTAACGATGCCGGGTTAAAATCCGGTCTGCAAGTCGCCGAACCACATCAGTTGATGATGAGTGCGACCCCCATTCCGCGCACACTGGCGATGAGCTATTATGCGGATCTGGACGTATCTGTTATTGATGAGTTACCGCCCGGCAGAACGCCCGTCATTACCAAACTGATCAGTGATACGCGTCGCGGCGAAGTATTCGAACGAGTCCGCAGCGCCTGTCTGACAGGACAGCAGGCCTATTGGGTATGCCCGCTGATCGACGAATCCGAAGTGCTGCAATTGCAGAGCGCACTGGAAACACACCAACTGTTGACGGAAACTTTTCCCGAACTGCGCATAGGTCTGGTTCACGGTAAAATGGACAGCGCGGAAAAGGTGCGCGTGATGGCTTCGTTCAAAGCCGGTGAGCTGCAAGTGCTGGTTGCGACGACGGTGATTGAAGTCGGCGTGGATGTGCCCAATGCCAGCTTGATGGTTATTGATCACAGTGAGCGCATGGGACTGGCGCAATTGCATCAGTTACGCGGCCGGGTTGGACGTGGCGCGACACAAAGTTTATGCATTTTGTTATATCAAAAACCCTTGTCAGAACTGAGCAGAACGAGGTTAAAAATCATCTTCGAAAACACCGATGGCTTTGCAATCGCAGAGCAGGATTTACAATTGCGCGGCCCCGGAGAATTACTGGGTGCCAGGCAAAGCGGAATGGCGATGTTGCGCTTTGCTGATATTGAGACAGATGAAGATTTATTAAACCATGCGCGTATCGTTGCCGACGAATTGCTGCGCGATTACCCGGAAGCAGCGCGCAACTATCTGCGTCGCTGGATAGCAAACAAACATGACTATTTGCACGTATAGCGCCCGATAAAGCGGATAACAATGAGAATCAACACGCCCATTCCCCTCTCTCCTAACTCTCCCCCGCGTACAGGGGAGAGTGATAAGGTCTTGCTACGCCAGTCTTTTATTAAAGATACTTACTGGCGCGCGGCAATATCAGGCGTACCCGCAGAACTGCTGCCCTGGTTGCGCGATACAGGTTCGCTCACACAACGCATACGGCAACGCTGCGAAGATTTTTCCGTGCGCAATATAAAGAGCGGCCTGGCATCTATCGCCCATGATGAATCAGGATTGTTAAGGTCAGCGCCACTGGCATGGTCACGCGAAGTATTTTTATGTGCTGACGGGCAGCCGGTGGTGTTTGCACACAGTACCTGTGCAGCCCGCCATCTGCATGGCGCCTGGTCTGCCGTGCGGAACTTGGGCAACCAGCCCTTGGGCGCACTGCTGTTCTCGCATCCGCTGATCAGCCGTCAGCCTCTGCATTACAAAGCCTTAGCTGT
The DNA here is from genome assembly GCA_903915035.1 of uncultured Nitrosomonadales bacterium. Classification (GTDB taxonomy): domain Bacteria; phylum Pseudomonadota; class Gammaproteobacteria; order Burkholderiales; family Gallionellaceae; genus Gallionella. Next base: position 9,471 of record CAIWRI010000010.1, read on the forward strand.
GCAACATTCTTTATATCGCAGAGCTGCTGCAACACGGATCAATCCGCCAGACCGGCTTTGGGCGCGCAGATCGCTGTTTTATCTGCACAATGCCCCCTTGCTGGTCACCGAAGTTTTTTTGCCTGAAATACTAAAGTTGAATCCTGAATCCTACAAAAATATGAATTACTCAGAACGTTTATCGCTTTATCTGCAGCTCACCCGGCTGAATAAGCCGATCGGCATCCTGCTGTTGTTGTGGCCTACGCTCTGGGGGGTATGGATTGCAGGAAATGGCTCGCCTGCCTGGCACATCGTATTGATCTTTTCACTGGGTACTGCGCTGATGCGCTCAGCCGGCTGTGCAATCAACGACTATGCCGACCGGGACATTGATCTTCATGTCAAACGAACTGCAAACCGACCCGTCACCAGCGGGCGTATTTCGGCAGGCGAAGCGCTTACGCTCGCGGCAGCCTTGGCTATCTGCTCATTTTTACTGATTCTGCCGCTCAACACGCTGAGTAAACTGCTGTCCATTCCGGCGGTATTTCTGGCTGCCAGTTATCCGTTCACCAAACGTTTTCTGGTGATTCCGCAAGCCTACCTGGGGTTTGCCTTCGGCTTTGGCATACCGATGGCATTTGCCGCCGAACTTGACACAGTGCCGCCTATCGCCTGGATACTGTTGCTCGCCAACGTGTTCTGGGCAATCGCCTATGATACCGAATATGCCATGGTGGACAGAGACGATGACATCCATCTGGGCATCCACTCCTCGGCACTTTTTTTCGGCAAATACGATGTACTGGCGGTGATGGCCTGCTATGCTGCGACGCTGCTTTTGCTGACAATAGCAGGATTGATGGCAGGCTTGGGCACTTTCTATTTTGGCGGCGTGATTGCCGCATCGGGGATCGCGTTATATCATTACACGCTGATCAGATACCGCGAGCGAGATGCCTGCTTCAACGCTTTTTTGCACAATAACTGGATAGGCGCGGCAATATTTTTCGGCATCGCCCTTAATTATCTGGCTGCGCACTAAAACCATTTACCATTAAGGGGCTTGATCAATGAGAATTACGGAAATTCAGCCGTAAGCGAATTGGGTGTTATCCATTGTTGCCGATGATGGTCGCGTGGGCAGGTTTGATGTCAGTCCTTATTTAGACTATGAGGCAGTTGAAGAACTTAAAGACAAAAGCGAATTTATTAAAGGTTCCAATGGTGGTTATTTTATTTAATGGGATTGTGGCGCTGATTTGTCAGCGGAGAGCATTGAAGCGCAATGGCAACTGGTTTCTGACGTTTAAGCCGCCAGATGATCCATAAACTGGCAGTAAAAGAGGGCAAAATTCGCAAATGATAAGCGCTGCCTGTTGCAAATTATGCCAGATGCGTGATTCCAAGACCACGTGATGTCACGACATTTAAATCGCTAACGGTATAGCGAATATGACACCCCTGAGGATAAAACTCGCTCGAACCGTTAGCGTAGCTGCGCTAACTCAAATAGCCACAAATAGTTTTTTGGTCATCTCACTGCGTTCCGGTGCGTAGTCTCCGGTCAGCACAAAGCCTGCCATTTTGTCCTGCTCATCATAAAAGGCCATTTTGATACCCGCCCCGCTAGACTGAACCTGCCATGAACCGCTAGCACCGCGCGCGACCGGAGACAGTGCAACAGGATGTGCCGGCGTTTTGACGACCACGGGCATCGCCGGAAAGTTTACTTTCGCGTCTTCGCCGTTGAGTATTTTTGCCAAGGCTCGCCCTTCGTGCATGATAGGCAAAACATAAGGCAATACAAGGCCGCCAATTTCCGCACAATCGCCCATCGCGAAAATGAATTCATCGGAGCTTTGCAACTGATCATTCACGACGATACCGCGATTAACCCTCAATCCCGCTTCTCGCGCCAACTGGATACGCGGACGCAGTCCCACCGCCGAGAGCACGATATCCGCTTGCACTATGGAGTCATCGCTCAAGGTCAGCGAGTAACCAGAGCCCAGCGCATCAACCGCAGTTACCGCAGCACCGAAAGACCAGTTCACCCCCAGTTTTGACAAGGGGGAGAGTAACTGACTGCCGGCCTGTTCAGGCATCAGGCCAGCCAGCGGATAAGGTGCCGGATCAATCACCGTGACCCGATAGCCGGCATTGGCCAGATCATTAGCAAACTCACAGCCAATCAGACCACCGCCCATGATAGCAACCGATTTGGCTGTTTCCAGTTGATCTCGAAAATTGGCATAGTCATTCAGATCATTTACCGACAGAACGCTATCCGCCGCATTTCCCTGCAAGGGAATCTGTATCGGGTCAGCCCCTAAGGCCAGCACCAGCTTATCGTAAGCTATCATTCCTGCACTGGTTTTCAGCTGCTTTGCTGCGGTATCAATGGCAGTTACTTCGCAATGTGCCAGCAGCGTAATGTTCTGCTGCGCTGCCATGGCGGCCGCTGAGGTGAGCACCAGACTGGCGGATGTCTTTCCTTGCGTCAGGGCATTGGACAGCATCGGTTTGGAATAATAATCCCCGCTGTCACGCGATATTAACGTAATCGCTATTTCGCGGTTCAGTTTGCGCAACTCTCTGATCAGCGTATATCCCGCCAGACCACTCCCCAGCACAACGATCGGCTTCATGACTTTTCTCCTGTATCGACTGCATACAGGTTCATCCGCAATCGAATGAACCCGCATTTATTTAGATTTCAACCATTTCGAAATCGGCTTTGCTGACGCCGCAATCAGGACAAGCCCAACTGTCAGGCACATCGGCCCATTTTGTTCCCGGAGCGATACCGTGTTCTGCATCGCCTGCTGTTTCGTCGTAAATATAACTACATACTACACATTGCCATACTTTCATGTTTTTCTCCTGAATGAATATTTATGCTAATTTAGCCAAGGTTGCGCGATAGTGATTCGCATGACGCTCTTCAACTTTGGCCAGTGCGGCAAATCGTTTTGCGGCTTTTTGCAAGGTAGCTTGAAACAATGCTGCGTGCTCTTTTGATTCTTCTATCTGGCCGGAAATTTCCAAACTTGCCGCCGCATCGCCTTCTGCCAGGGCAGTTTTCAAAAATCCGGGATACATCTCGGTATATTCGTATGTCTCCCCTGCGATTGCCATTTCCAGACAACGGCGGGTATTCATTTCAGCTTTAGGGTAGAGCAAGTCAAGATGACCCAGGGCATGCTGCACTTCCTGATTGGCGGTTTCCTCAAATACTTTTGCTGTTTCCTCATCACCTTCGGCACGAGCGATTTTTGCAAAGTAACGATACTTGATATGCGCCATTGATTCGCCTGCAAACGCAGCTTCGAGATTAGCAATTGTTTTAATTTCTGGTCGTTGCATGATGCGCTCCTGTTCAATTGGTTGTAATTTGTTTGGCACAACCGCACTATAACCAATACAGTACCATCAATCCAATTGATTGTTTAAACCACTGTGATTTATAATCTAAATCATTAAGGTAAATCTCGCGCAAGCGTTCGTTTGTATTTTCCCCCGCTTGCGGGGGAAAATTGAATAGAGGGGGAACGGCTTGTTTATTATCAGGGCTAGCCTTGTTGTCCATGCCCGTCAGGAGCGCTTATGACACTCAATGAACTACGTTACATCGTTGCCGTTGCACAGGAACTCAACTTCAGACGTGCGGCGGAAAAGGCTTGCATCAGCCAGCCTGCCTTATCGCTGGCAATTCAGAAGCTGGAGCAGGAGCTCTCGCTAAAACTGTTTGAACGCGGCAAAAGCGGCATTACTGTCACACCAACAGGTTACGCGATCATCGAACAGGCACAACGCGTACTCGAAGAAGTCGAGCGCATCCGGCAAATCGCGACAGACGGGCAGAATCAGCTTAATTCACCGTTGCGCGTTGGCATTATTCACAGCATCGGCCCCTACCTGCTGCCGGAGCTGATCCCTGCCTTAAAAAAAATCTCGCCGCTCATGCCGTTGGAAGTAGAAGAAAACATCACAGGAAATCTGGAAACCGCGCTGAAGAATGGTAAGCTGGATGTGATCGTCATCGCACTGCCGTTCGGCGACAGCAGCATACTGACTCGCGCCGTATACGACGAACCCTTTGAAGTGGTGGTCAGCATTGAACATCCCTGGGCCAAACGGCGCACAATCAATGCTCAGGAACTTGCCTGTGAAAAGGTATTGCTGCTCGACAAGGGACACTGTTTCAGCAATCAGGTCGCGGAAGCCTGTCCGGAACTCAATCGCAAGGGGGCTGAAATCCAGCAGGGCACTTCGCTGGAAACCATACGCAATATGGTTGCCTCAGGCTTGGGGATTACCGTATTGCCCGCCTCGGCCAACAGCCATCGTTACCGCAGTCCGCTGCTCAAAACCATCCCGTTTGATCAACCGGCCCCCTCCAGACGCATCGCGCTTGCCTGGCGTAAAAGTTTTTTCAGAACACAGGCAATTGATGCGCTGACGCAAGCTATCGCAGAAACTCGCATTACAGGAGCCATACTGCTTTAAAGCCTCCCTCGAACGAAGGATAGCTGGTTCAACACGAAAGCGAGACTTTTACATCAGGCAATAATTTACCGGTTGCAGTGGCGACAGTCCGTGCGGATCACCTATTGCATCGCGCAGATTAATTTCAATCCCCCGACAGATCGCAGTTAGCGCCAGATCATTCGGAGAATCACCGAAAGGCTCCTCAATTTCATCCCCCAGCGCATCCAGGCCGAAAAAGGTATAGGCGACAATACCCACCACGAAAGGCGTCATAAAGTGGATCGTATCAACCAAGCCAAAAGGCAATAAAAAACAATACAGATAAGCCGTCCGGTGCAGCATCAAGGTATAGGAAAAAGGGATGGGCGTGCCCTTGATTCGCTCACAAGAGGCTGCAGCCGCAACCATGGCTGAAATTGATGTATCTATTCTCGCTGCAAGACAACCATCCAGCTGTTTTTCAGCGATGCACAGGCGCAAATCGCAGCCCATCCGGTGCATCAGATAGTCCGGGATATTCGCGACTTTAGCTGTTTCGTGCCATTCCTCGGGCAGCAACTGTGCTTGAATGTCAGCACGGCAATCAGTGTCACGCAACAAATGGCGTAGTGCATGTGAAAAAGCGACGGTGCGTAAGATCATTCTGGCACGGATATCAGCTAAACCCGCATCCATATTGAGTGGCTCCGCGAAGTCGACCAGGGTCAAGCATTGACGCGCAAAATTCCGGCTCTGTAAAACAATTTCCCCCCACAACTTGCGGCCTTCACAATAGCGATCATAGGCGGCGGTATTGCGAAAACCCAGAAAAATAGCCAGCGGCAAGCCAATCAGACTGAATGGGATAGCTGTCAAGGTGATTTTTTTGCTGTAAATATCGCCATGCGTTATCGTAACCAGCGTGGCCAGTAAAAAATTCACCAGCAGCACGCCCCAGATTCGTTGCAGTACGGAACCGCGATAAATAAAGTACAGCTTAAAGCCGGACGGCCTGTTGCGAATAATCATATAAACCTTTTTGACTCAATCATAAAAACAGTTTGTGCGAAAAACTAGACCCATTTCTTTTTTTGCAGGAAGCTGTCATACAACTCGGCTTCCGGCGTGCCGGGCTCAGGATGCCAGTCATAGCGCCATTTCACCAGCGGTGGCATGGATAACAGAATGGATTCGGTACGGCCATTCGATTGCAGCCCGAAGATCGTGCCACGGTCGACGACCAGATTAAACTCCACGTAGCGCCCGCGACGATAAAGCTGGAAGTCACGTTCGCGCTCGCCATACGGCGTATCCTTACGTTTTTCAAGAAGCGGCACATAGGCCGACAGGAAGTGATCCCCCACGCTTTGCTGGATGGCAAACGCAGTGTCAAAATCAGGCAGGCTCAAATCGTCAAAGAAAATTCCGCCTATGCCGCGCGGTTCATTACGATGCTTAAGAAAGAAATACTCATCGCACCACTGCTTGTATTTCGCATGCAAATCGTCACCGAAAGGCGCCAGCGAATTTTTGCATATCTGATGAAAATGTACGGCATCTTCAGTAAATCCGTAATAAGGCGTCAAATCCATGCCGCCGCCAAACCAGAATACCGATTCGCCATCCGGCTTATGCGCCATAAAAATACGAACATTAGCATGAGTTGTAGGTGCGTAAGGATTACGCGGATGCATCACGAGCGACACGCCCATGGCCTCCCAACTGCACCCTGCCAGTTCGGGCCGGTGCGCTGTAGCGGAAGCCGGCATTTTGTCGCCCTGCACATGCGAAAATGCCACCCCGCCGCGCTCAATGACATTGCCTTCTTCCAGGATGCAGCTAATGCCGCCTCCTGCGCCAATTCCTGATTGCCCAGGCTCCCGAGTCCACTGATCACGAATGAACTTATTATCATCGACTTGTTCAAGACGCTCAACAATCAATTCCTGCAATTGCAGCAGGTACTCTTTAACAGCGGCACTGTTTACGCTCATTTTTTCTCCGGTGTTTTTTCTAGCGACCCTCTTTAAAGAAGGCAATAATTAACTGCGGATTACCCGGCCATCAGCCCAGGACAGTATCCTTGAAGGTTGGCGATATTTCCCAATCAAACCCGGTAACACCCAAACTTTTTTTCCGAACAGGCGCTGACACTGCATATATGTTTTTGCAGGGCGCATGCCGCTAATGTTGGCACTGGTCGACACCAGCGCACTATTCACACCCCGGCAAAGCTGGCGGGCAAAGCCAAAAGCCGTCAGACGCACAGCCAGGGTATCGTTCGAGCCCCGCAACCAGCGCGGTGCCGTGCTTTTTACCGGCATCAGATAAGTAATTGCCGCCGCCCCGGCCTCTTGCAAGTGCTGTTGTTGCACGGGATTCAGCGGCTGTAAATAGCGCGTCACTTGCTGATAACTCGACGCAATCAGAATCAAGCCCTTGCGCTGTGGCCGCTGCTTTAGCTTTAGTAATCGCAGTACGGCAGTTCGATTAGCAGGATCACAGCCTAAGCCGTAACAGGACTCAGTCGGGTAGGCGATCAGTCCGCCACGCTTCAAATGGGCAGCGATGCTGCGATACGATGCTGGATATCGTGTCACTTCTTGGCATTTAACGCACGGAAACCAATATCCCGGCGCATCTGACGCCCCTCGAAGGAAATGCCATCCGCCACCTGATAGGCGCGCCGCTGCGCCATGCGCACACTATCACCCAGCGCTGTCACACACAAGACTCGCCCGCCGGAGGTAATAACCCGGCCATCGACCAGCTTCGTTCCTGCATGAAACACATGCACATCTTCTTCGGATTTGGCAGGCAAGCCGCTGATCACATCTCCGCCGCGCGGCGTATCCGGATAATTGTAAGCCGCCATCACCACACCTAAGGCAGTGCGTCTGTCCCATTCAACTTCAATACTGTCAAGCGTGCCGTTGACTGCGTGTTCCAGCAGCGTCAAAAGATCTGATTTCAGGCGCAGCATGATAGGCTGTGTTTCAGGGTCGCCCATACGGCAGTTGAACTCCAGAACCTTGATACTTCCGTCAGGGGATATCATCAGTCCGGCGTATAAAAATCCGCTATAGGTATGGCCTTCCTTTTCCATGCCGTGCACAGTCGGCATGATGACTTCGCGCAGCGCGCGCGCGTACACTTCCGGGGTGACCACCGGTGCCGGAGAATACGCCCCCATGCCGCCGGTATTCGGCCCAAGATCACCCTCTTCCAGTCGCTTATGATCCTGACTGGTCGCCAGCGGCAGGATATTTTTGCCGTCCACCATCACGATGAAACTGGCTTCTTCGCCGGTTAAAAATTCTTCGACCACCACCCGTGCGCCCGCATCACCCAATTTGTTGTCAGACAACATCATGTCGATTGCCTGATGCGCTTCATCCAGACTCATCGCAACCACCACACCCTTGCCTGCCGCCAGACCGTCGGCCTTGATGACAATAGGTGCACCGTGTTTATCCACGTAAGCATGTGCTGCCGAGACATCACTGAACGTTTCGTAAAACGCGGTAGCAATACCATGCCTCACCATGAAGGCCTTGGCAAAATCCTTGGAGGATTCCAACTGCGCCGCAGCTTTGGTGGGCCCGAATATTTTCAGACCCGCTTTGCGGAAAGTATCTACCACGCCTTTGGATAATGGCGCTTCGGGGCCTACCACGGTGAGATAGATTTTTTCACGCAAGGCGAAAGCCAGCAATTCATCAATATCGCTGATTTCTACATTTTCTATGCCATTTTCAAGGGCCGTGCCGGCATTGCCGGGTGCAACATACACTTTTTGTACCTTGGGTGACTGCACCAGACGCCACGCCAGCGCATGCTCACGACCACCACTACCTATTACTAGAATTTTCATGCGTTTTCCATCTAAAAATGAGAAGGGGAAAGGGAGAAGGGTAAAAGCGCGCTCACGGCACTTCCTCCTTTAACCCTGCTCCCTTCAGGTTTTAATAATTTTTTTGTAAAAATCGCTGCACTACTAGCGCCACATCAAGCGGCGGTGTCATATAGCACCTTGCCTTCTCGTAACGCCCAATAAACTGCCGTAGAACAGGAAGTCTGCTGCTGATCAATATCCAACTGTGAGCAAACCAGCACGTCACAGAATCACTCTGGACGGTTTGGCCGTGTCGCCCAATAGATGGGCTGCACGGCGGATTGTTTGTTCGGAGATCATAGGAAAACCTTGCTTTTTAACATCCTTTAAATTTGTTAGTCATGCATTTTCTGGCAAGTTCTATCTTCAGCAAAAACGCGCTGAAAATCGCTAGCGTTGTACTAAATCCGAGCAACTGCCACAGACGCAAGCAGGCCGAGTATAAATATCAAAAGGCCTCTGATTGCAATTTTTGTAAATCCAGTTATAGCTATAGTCTTGCGTAGTCTTAACCAAAATCAAGCTGCATTTTTCACCTCACAGTAGCGGAGTAATTCTGAACGGGTCTTCTCCGTTCACGGCCAATTCCCAGTCCATCATCAGTTCTGTGCATTCCATTTAAGCTCCGTCATTCCCGCGCAGGCGGGAATCTAGCAGAACATCGTTCCGCAAAGCGGACAAAACCTAGCTTTTGTCCCGCTACGCGAGGGATTGATCAAATATCTGGATTTCCGCCTGCGCGGGAATGACGAACAACCACTCACCACTCGCTCCTCTTCCCTGCCTTTAGTGCCTGAAATGCCTGAATCCAGTATAAACCATCGCGATGCCGTGCTCATCCGCCGCTGCAATCACTTCTGCATCGCGCATCGAACCGCCCGGTTGAATCACAGCCTTGGCACCTGCTGCTGCCAGTACGTCCAGTCCATCTCGGAACGGGAAGAAGGCATCCGATGCGACCACGGATCCTGCCAGACTCAAGCCTGCATTCTGCGCCTTGATGGCGGCAATCTTGGTACTGTCTACACGGCTCATCTGCCCCGCACCCACACCCAGCGTCTGCCCGCCCTTGCAGAAGACAATCGCATTGGATTTAACATACTTTGCAACGCGCCAGGCGAACAACAGGTCCTGTAACTGTTCTGCGGTCGGTTGCACTTGAGTGACCACTTTGAGTTGCGTCGCCTGTACATTCAAAATATCCGGTGTCTGTACCAGCAGTCCGCCGCCTACTCGCTTGAAGTCATACTGGTTATGCGCGTTCGACAAAGGCACAACCAGCACGCGCACATTCTGCTTAGCGGCGGTAACAGCCAGTGCAGCTTCAGTCGCACCCGGCACGATGATGAGTTCGACAAACTGGTTCTCGGTAATCTGTTTCGCCGTTTGTTCATCCAGCTCCCGATTAAAAGCAATAATGCCGCCGAACGCAGAAGTGGTATCGGTCGCATACGCCAGCTTATAAGCGTTCAACGGGGTATCTGCAATCGCCACGCCGCACGGATTGGCATGCTTGACGATCACGCAGGCGCACTGATCAAAAGTCTTCACCAGTTCCCAGGTCGCATCCGCATCACCGACGTTGTTGTAGGATAGCTCCTTGCCCTGTACCTGAGTGTAATTGGCGATACTGCCCGCCAGCGGTGTCAGGTCGCGGTAAAACGCGGCTTTTTGATGCGGATTCTCGCCGTAGCGCATTTCCTGCACCTTGGCGAAGTTAAAGTTGATCTGCGCAGGAAAATCGCTGCGAGTGCCATCACTGTTCACCGTAGTCAGGTAATTGCTGATCGCGGCGTCATAGGCTGCGGTATGCGAAAAGGCTTTTTTGGCCAGATCAAAGCGTGTCACATCCGACACGGCGCCATTGTTGGTCTGCATCTCTGCCAGCACGTCGGCGTAATCCAGCGGATCGGTGACAATCGCAACGTGCCCGTGATTCTTGGCCGCGGCGCGCACCATAGTAGGACCGCCAATATCGATATTCTCGATCGCGTCAATCAGCGAACAGTCAGGTTTCGCTATGGTCGCCGCAAAAGGATACAAATTCACGACCACCAAATCTATCGTTGGAATACCGTGTTTCGCCAGCGTGGCAACATGTTCGGGCAAATCGCGGCGCGCCAGGATACCGGCATGCACCTTGGGTTGCAGCGTTTTGACGCGACCGTCGAGCATTTCCGGGAAACCTGTGTAATCCGCCACTTCGGTAACCGGGATGCCATTGTCACTAAATAGTTTAGCTGTGCCGCCAGTGGAGAGAATTTTTACACCGAGATCATTTAAACCTCTTGCGAATTCGAGTACGCCGGATTTATCCGAAACGCTGATAAGTGCTTGTTTGATCGTTGCCATATTGAAGTCCAGATAATTGATAATTGTTAGTTACAGGTCGGGATTTATCCCGACACCATCAAGCCGGGCGAAGCCCGGCTTATTCGATGCCGTGCAGCAACATTTTTTTGCGCAAGGTGTTGCGATTGATACCCAACATGGCGGATGCACGCGACTGATTGCCGCCTACCTGCGCCAGCACAATCTCAACCAGCGGTTTTTCGACGCAGTTCATCACCATATTATACAAATCACAGTCCGGCTCTTCGCCATCGAGATCACTGAAATATTCGGTCAAAGCCCTGCGCACATAGTGTGCCATTTCATTTTCATTTATCGCACTCATGCTGCCAGCTCCTCAATATAATTCAACTGTAATCCGCGCTGCGCCTGCTCTGCAAAAAACTCATCCACAGCGGCGTGTTGCGCTTCCGGGGTTTCCAGCTGATTCATCTGATGGCGAAAGTGCGCAGAACCTGCCAGCCCTTTTGTATACCAGGAAATATGTTTGCGTGCGATGCGCAAACCCGTATGCTCGCCATAAAAATTATACAATTCAAGTACATGTGCCAACAAAACACGATGTATTTCTGCCACTTCAGGCGCAGGTAAATGCATGCCTGTTTGTAAAAAATATTCAATTTCACGAAACAGCCAGGGACGCCCTTGCGCCGCACGGCCTATCATTACCGCGTCCGCGCCCGAATACTGCAATACGAAGCGCGCCTTTTCCGGTGTGGTGATATCACCGTTGGCGATGATAGGAATAGACACCGCCGCTTTAACCGCAGCGATGGTATCGTATTCGGCATTCCCTGTGTACGCGCAGGCTCGCGTGCGTCCGTGTATCGCCAATGCCTGTATCCCTGCCGCTTCTGCAATTTGCGCGATACGTACCGCATTGCGATTATGCGTATCCCAGCCGGTACGGATTTTGAGTGTCACCGGCGCATTAACTGCACCCACCACCGCTTCGAGCAGCTTTGCAACCAGCGGTTCGTTTTGCAGCAAGGCGGAACCCGCCATCACATTGCAGATTTTTTTTGCCGGACAACCCATGTTGATGTCGATGATTTGCGCACCGTGATCCACATTATATTTCGCCGCATCCGCCAGCATTTTTGCATCAGCACCTACGATCTGTACCGAAATCGGATCAGCTTCACCTTCATGATTGGCGCGGCGCCTGGTCTTTTCAGAACCATACAGCAGCGAATTGGACGCCACCATTTCACTCACCGCCATCCCCGCCCCCATGCGTTTGCACAGCATGCGGAAAGGCCGGTCAGTTACCCCTGCCATAGGGGCAACAATGAGATTATTTTTAAGTTCGTAAGGGCCGATGCGCATAGCTAAATTTCCTAAAGGGTTGCAGATTATAATGCATGCGGACAGGCAAGGAAAATATCGCTATCATTAGGCCTATGAAAACTTCAACAAATTATGATGTCGTGGTGATTGGCGGCGGCCTGGTAGGTGCCAGCCTGGCCGCTGCATTGAAAAACAGCGGACTGACTTTAGCGCTGGTGGAAGCGGGTACACCACCTGCACTGGGCGACACGCTCCCTGACGACTGGGACAGCCGCATTTATGCTGTAAGTCCCGGCAGCCGCCGCTTTCTTGAACAGTCCGGCGCGTGGTCACTGCTTGATCAGACCCGCATTTCACCTGTGGAAGAGATGCGCGTCTTTGCTGACAACGATCCTCCGGCCAAGACCGGATTAAATTTTATTGGAGGGCTTGGAACCGGCTCGAAAATAAAATTTTCCGCCTATCAAATGGGTGTCCCTGAACTTGCCTTCATACTGGAAAATCGCCTGTTACAAGATGCGCTGTGGCAAGTAATGAGGCAGCAGGATAATCTCACCTTGTTAAATCCGGCGCGTTGTACCGCGCTCTCTTTCACTGGCCAGGCTGCCGAACTCACGCTGGAAGACGGTCGCACCCTGAATGCCAAGTTAATCGTCGGAGCTGACGGACGCAATTCATGGGTACGCAACCAGGCGGGCATCGGTGCTGCACCGATAGACTATCAACAACATGGCGTGGTGGCCAACTTCAACTGCGAACGGTCACATCGCGGCATCGCCCACCAATGGTTTCATCCTGACGGTATCTTAGCTTTGCTGCCCATGCCCGGGCAACGAGTGTCCATGGTCTGGTCGGTTAGTCCGGAAAAATCAGCTGAGTTATGCTCACTGTCATTTGAGGCACTTTGCGAACAAGTAGGCCTCGCATCCCGCAACGTACTCGGCCGGCTTCAAGTCATCACAGTACCGGCAGCTTATCCCCTGCGCCTGTTGAGGCTGCCGCACATCAGCGGCAACCGCGTTGCCTTGGTAGGAGACGCCGCACACAACATGCACCCGCTGGCAGGGCAAGGCGTCAACACCGGTTTTCGCGATGCGCGTGAACTTGCCGGACAACTGCTTAATCGCGGCGGCTGTACAGACTGTGGCGATGCACAACTGCTGCAGCGTTACGACAGAAAGCGCAAAGAAGACATTACCACAATGCAGGGCACGACTTACGGGTTGAAAAATCTGTTTTGCAATGAAGATCCGTTGTTGCGTACCCTGCGCAATGTCGGTTTAAATATCGCTGATCAGCTCACCCCGCTTAAAAAACTGCTGATGCAACACGCCTTTAACTAACCGAATAAAAACCATGAAAATGAATGTAATGAGTTTCAGTAAAAAACTACTCCCCCTGTTACTGTTTTTCAGCATCACCGGCGCGCACGCAGGCGAAGCGGAAATTCGCAAGTCCCTGCAAAACAAGTTTCCCGGCATTGGCGGGTTGGATTCAATTGTAAAAACGCCTTACGCCGGGCTTTATGAAGTAATCGTAGGCGATAAAATCTTATATACCGATGCGGCAGGTCTGTACCTGTTCGACGGTAACGTAATTGACACCAAGACTCATACCGATCTGACGGAACTACGCCGGCATCAACTGTTTGCCATCAACTTCAACAAACTTCCGCTTGAACTGGCGGTTAAAAAGGTAAAAGGTAATGGCAAGCGCAAACTTGCCTTTTTCACCGATCCGAATTGCAGCTATTGCAAAAAACTGGATAAGGAGCTTGCCAAAATTAACGATGTCACGCTCTATATGTTCCTGTACCCGATATTTCCCGGATCGGATGAGCTTGTACGCAACGTACACTGCGCAAAAGACCCGGTCAAGGCATGGGATGACTTGATGCAAAAAGGCATTCAACCGGCTCAGGTTAGCTGCAATACCAACACCGAGCAGGTCATGGCGCTTGGCAAAAAGCTGAAGGTCAACGGTACGCCCAACCTGATTTTCGCCGACGGCACACAAGTTCCCGGTTATTTGCCTGCCGAAGAGCTGGAAAGATATTTAAACGGGCAAACCAAGTAGCAGTTCTGAACGGGTACCTGATAGCGTGACATCAGTTACCCAATTTCACCTCTCAGACATTGCCTATACCGCTGGTGGGCAGCTTGATCTCACGGGCAAAGTCCAACATGCGTTTGATCGGCTGTACCGCGCGTGGAATGATAGCAGGATCAACCGTAATTTCATTCGTGCCAGTTTCCAGCACTTTTGCCAGATTGGTCAGACTATTCATCGCCATCCACGGACAGTGACTGCAACTGATGCAATTTGCTCCTGCCCCTGATGTCGGCGCGTCAAGGAACAGCTTGTCAGGGCACAGCCTGCGCATTTTGTGCAAAATACCGTTGTCTGTTGCGACAATGAACGTTTTAGCAGATGAGCGTTGCGCAGCGGTAATCAACTGCGTGGTGGACCCGATCACATCCGCCAGCTGAATCACGGCACGCGGCGATTCAGGATGCACCAGCACGAGGCAGCCCGGATGCTCAGCTTTGAGTGCAAGCAGTTCGCGCGCCTTGTATTCATCATGCACCACACAAGCCCCTTGCCACAACAACATGTCAGCTCCGGTCTGCTCCTGCACATAATTGCCCAGATGTCGGTCCGGCGCCCAGAGTATCTTTTTCCCCTGTTCATGCAGATATTTGATTACCGGCAACGCGATGGAACTGGTCACCATCCAGTCGGCACGCGCCTTCACCGCCGCACTGGTATTGGCATAGACCACAACGGTGCGGTCCGGATGCGCATCGCAAAATGCGGCGAATTGATCGGCAGGACACCCCAGGTCAAGTGAGCACTCTGCCGCCAGATCAGGCATCAGTACGCGCTTTTCCGGATTGAGGATTTTTGCGGTTTCGCCCATGAAACGCACACCGGCCACCACGATGGTTTTAGCCGGGTGCTTGTGACCAAAATTAGCCATATCCAGTGAATCGGAGACGATACCACCCGTTGCTTCCGCCAGATCCTGCAAGTCGGCATGCACATAATAATGTGCCACCAGTACCGCATCCTGTTCAATCAACAGTCGCCTGATGCGTGCAATCAATTCGGACTTTTCCTGTTCATCCGGCAGATCCGGCACACTGGCCCAAGCCGTAGCGGTGACTAAACCGGGATGGTCATAGGGAATTGAAATACTATTTTTATTCATGGAGTTTCCTGATTACGCGCTGAGGCAGTTGCAAGATCATGTCACGGTTACTGGGCGAGAAAACCTTATCAGCCGCAGCCTGTAACGGCAACCATTGATAATTCAGATGTTCTCTTGGTGAGATTTTGATCTCCACCCGGACCGGTAATTGCACACCAAACACATGTTCGACATTTTGTGTAACGCCGACCGGGTAACGATGCTGCCAGTGCGGATAAATTTCATAGTGATTCTGACATTGCCAGTCGCTAAGCTCATATTGTCCGGCAACCAAACCGGTTTCCTCAAGCACTTCGCGTATCGCCGTCTCACGCATGGTTTCCTCACCATCGCGACTGCCGGTTACGGATTGCCAGTATCCCGGGAGATCGGCGCGCTCAAGCAGCAACACCTCAATATCCGATTCAGTTAAAGGATTTGAGTTATAGATTACCGCCAAAATTGAAACAGGCTGCTTGTTTCCAGGCATCACTCAGGCGAAAAATATCCAGAACGGCTTGTTGCGTTGACGCCAGTACACCACCGTATCATCGAAAATATCCTGTGCAATTTCACGGTCGTTGGAGGATAAACCCAAAGTGGAACTGACATTGCGTAACAGCAGAACATAACCTGGCGCTGCATCCCATGACAAATCGCACAGCAAATCAACCAGCGCATCCCAGTTTTCACCAAACTCACCCGGAAACCGCGTTGCACCGGCCAGAACATTGAGCACATTTTTTTTGCCCTTGATGCCTTTAAAATCAGCTTCAAACAAGGCAAATCCTGCCTCATCGGCCAGCTCCAACAGCAATTCCACACTGGAGTCCAGCTTATAACAACCCGCCGCCGCCAGGTTATTCAGTTGTGGTGCTGCAACTACGTCCATGATTACTCCCGTATCCATTTGAAGGTTTTATAATGATCTGCGCTGTAATAATACTCACCCGGACGACCTGCGATAATGCGGAGTACGCCCCGGTTGTGCGCACCTGGTGTTTTCACTGTGTATTCATGGTAATAGTTACGCGCCTGCTTAGGCAAGACGTGCTCATAATTACTGAATACTTCACCGTCACGTGAATAATGAAACGGTCCGCCCTGTTTGACCAAACGCAAGGTATTGCGTGCCTCAAGCGGCAAGGCAGCCACCTCGCTCACCTGCAAGACT
This sequence comes from uncultured Nitrosomonadales bacterium, assembly GCA_903915035.1. GTDB lineage: Bacteria > Pseudomonadota > Gammaproteobacteria > Burkholderiales > Gallionellaceae > Gallionella. Next base: position 25,827 of record CAIWRI010000010.1, read on the forward strand.
GCCGGGGCAGGCACTGCAGGCTGCGTTTTTTCAGGCTTACAGGCTTGCAAAAACAGCATGCCGAATAAGATGAGAAAAATAAGGCGCACAGCTTTAAACTCCATATTGATTATTAAATTTCTGTCGTCGTTTGCATTGGCTGACGCAAACGAATATGCAAATCACGTAACTGCCGCTCATCTACCGGGGACGGGGCTTGTGTCAACAGACATTGCGCACGCTGCGTCTTCGGGAAAGCGATCACGTCGCGTATCGAATCTGATCCGGTCATCATGGTCACGATGCGATCCAGACCGAAGGCCAGACCACCGTGCGGCGGTGCACCATACTGCAATGCATCCAGCAGGAAGCCGAATTTGAGTTGCGCTTCTTCCGCACCGATATTGAGTGCGCGAAATACCTGACTCTGCACCTCAGCCTTATGAATACGCACCGAACCACCGCCCAGTTCCGAGCCGTTCAAGGCCAGATCGTAGGCCTTGGCCAGACACTTGCCCGGATCAGTTGCAAGTAATGCAAGATGCTCGTCCTTGGGCGCGGTGAACGGATGATGACAGGCATTCCAGCGTTTGCCTTCTTCGTCGTATTCAAACATCGGAAAATCCACCACCCACAAAGGCTCCCAGGCGTGGCCGTTGACATGACCCTTTTCATGACCAATCTTGCAGCGCAAAGCACCCAATGCATCGTTGACGACTTTTTCCTTGTCCGCGCCGAAGAATATGATGTCGCCATTTGCAGCGCCTGTGCGTTCGATCACAGCTCTCAGCGCGGTTTCGTGGAGGTTTTTCACGATAGGGGATTGCAGACCGGTTTCATTCGGCTGCGTGATGTCATTGACTTTGATGTAAGCCAGCCCCTTCGCGCCGTAGATGCCGACAAATTTGGTATATTCGTCGATTTCTCCACGTGTGAATGCCGCGCCACCTGGCACACGCATCGCCGCAATGCGACCTGTCGCCGAATTTGCCACGCCGGCGAATACCTTAAAGGCCACATCTTTCATCACATCCGTGACTTCGGTCAACTCCAGCGTCACGCGCAAGTCCGGTTTATCGGAACCGAAACGCGCCATCGCCTCGGCATAGGTCATGCGCGGAAAGGGATTTGGCAGCTCCACATCCAATGTTTCCTTGAAAACAGTGCGGATCAACTCTTCGGTCAACGCAGTAATCTGCGTTTCGTTTAAAAATGAAGTTTCAATATCCACCTGGGTGAATTCCGGCTGGCGATCGGCGCGCAAATCTTCATCACGGAAACATTTGGTGATTTGATAATAACGGTCAAAACCCGATACCATCAGCAACTGCTTGAACAATTGCGGTGATTGCGGCAAGGCAAAAAACTCTCCCGGATGCACACGTGAAGGCACCAGATAATCGCGCGCACCTTCCGGCGTAGACTTGGTGAGCATCGGCGTTTCAATATCAATAAAGCCACGACTATCCAGAAAATTGCGGAACGCCCTTGTCACTTTATAGCGCAACATCAGGTTCTTTTGCATCTGCGGACGACGTAAATCGATCACGCGATGCGTCAGTCGCACATTTTCCGACAGATTATCGTCATCCAACTGGAACGGCGGCGTGATTGAAGCATTCAATACTTCAATTTCCTGACACAGAATTTCGATTTCCCCGCTGATCAAGTTGCTGTTGGAAGCACCCTCGGGGCGACGACGCACCAAACCGGTAATACGCAACACATACTCGCTACGCACAGATTCGGCAACTTTAAACATTGCTTCCTGCTCCGGATTACAAACGACTTGGGCCAGACCTTCACGATCACGCAAGTCGATGAAAATGACCCCGCCATGATCGCGGCGGCGATGTGCCCAGCCGCAAATACTGACGGTTTGATCAAGTTGGTCGGTGTTCAGGGTGCCGCAATAATGTGTACGCATAGTTTTTAAGAATAAATTGGTTAAGGCGTAAGTTCCGGTTTAACGTCGGAGACCACACCCATTGAAACAATAGAGCGCAAAGCCACATCCACCGTCATATCCAGCACAATGGTGTCCGCTTTGCGCACAAAGAAATAAAAGCCGTTTACCGGACTGGGGGTCGTAGGAATGAACACGGCCACGTACTCCTCGTCCATCTTGCTTGCAACTTCATGTGGCACGTTAGTTTGAAAAGCCAGCGACCACGCATCTGGATGCGGGTAGCGCACCAGCAACACCTGACGAAACGAATTCCCGCTACCGGACAACAAAGTATCGCTGACTTGCTTGACTCCCTTGTAAATACTGCCAACAAAGGGAATATGTTGCATCGCCATTTCGGAAGCTGCCCATAGCCGCTGACCGAACACATTGCGTATCAACAAGCCTGTGATGAACACCACCGCGAAAGTCAGGATAATTCCCAGTCCCGGCACAGGGAAAGGCAGGAAATTAACCGGTTGCCAGTGTTTTGGCAATAGCAGCAAGGTCTGATCCATCGTCGTGATGATCAGATTCAACACCCAGAAGGTGATACCCAATGGCACCCAGACCAGCAGACCGGTGACGAGAAATTTTTTCATGCTCAGCTGTTGGCCGCCGGACAGGAAGCGGCACTGGCGCAAGGGGCACACTCCGTTTTTGGCTTGCTCTTGAAATCTGTTGCGTAATAGCCATTGCCCTTCAACTGAAAACCCGCGGCAGTCAATTGCTTGGTAAAACTTTCCTTGCCGCAGTCAGGGCAGGTATGGAGCGGATCATCGCTCATTTTTTGCATCACATCCTGTTGCAGACCGCACTCGGCGCATGCATAAGCATAAATTGGCATGGTTTTCCTATCAAATGATTTGAAAATTGGGCATTATAGCCTGAGCACTAAGCTGCGGCACGATTTTCTGCCCGTAACGCTCAGATTTTGGCCTGCAAACCCGCTATATATTAAAATTTCCTCAACGCGACCAATAATGAGGGCTAATCGCCAGAATTCAAGATGCCTTACTACTGATTAATGAAATTTTCTGCTTAAACAAAGCTGACACGAAGCAACATCAACAGTTCCTCCGAGCTGCTTGAGCCGGGCCAGGTCATTACCCTCACAGCCTTTGCCATCACACTGGCTGACCCCGTGCGCAGGTCCAACCTGAGCGGCAGCTGTGGCTTTTTTATCGCCCGAAAAGTATGCAGCATGTATAATGGGCGCACCCTGTGTAAAACCAATCCGCACAGCGGTCTCTGTAATCCACTCCCGATCGCTAGATCATACAATTCGTCTGCCCCGATTGGTGCCGCTCAAACCAGAGCGTCAGGCCGTCGCAGGAGTTATGCTTTGCCAAATAACAATACCGCTATCACCTTCGCCAGCCTGAATCTGGCTGAGCCCTTAATGCGCGCCATTCATGACGCGGGTTACACACAACCTACTCCGGTCCAGGCGCAGGCCATTCCGCTGGTTCTGGCCGGTGGCGACTTACTCGCCGGCGCACAGACCGGCACCGGGAAGACCGCCGGATTTACCCTGCCGGTCTTGCATCTGCTCAACGCAAAACCGGCTGCAAATCCGCGTCCGGGTTGCCCGCGCTGTCTGATTTTGACACCGACACGCGAGCTGGCCGCGCAAGTTGAAGAATCCGTACAAGCCTACGGTAAATATCTGCCGCTTAAATCATTAGTGATGTTTGGCGGTGTAAACATCAATCCGCAAATCAAAGCATTGCGCTCTCAGGTCGACATTCTGGTCGCCACGCCGGGACGCCTGCTCGATCACTTAAGCCAGAAGACGCTGGATCTGTCCGCTGTGGAAATTCTGATCCTGGATGAAGCTGACCGCATGCTGGATATGGGTTTTATCCGCGACATCAAGAAAATTCTCGCGCTGCTGCCGAAGAAACGTCAAAACCTGCTGTTCTCGGCCACCTTCTCTGAAGAAATCAAGACCTTATCAGACGGCCTGCTGAATAATCCCGGCTTTGTTGAAGTCGCACGCCGTAACACCACCTCGGAACTGGTCACGCAGAGCGTGCACATGGTGGCGCAAAAACTAAAAAGCCATTTGCTCTCGCATCTGATCAAGCATTACGACTGGAAACAGGTGCTGGTGTTCACCCGCACCAAACACGGTGCAAACCGCTTAGCCGAAAAGTTGAATGCAGATGGTATTCCGGCTGCGGCAATTCATGGCAACAAGAGTCAATCGGCACGCACCAAGGCTTTGTCGCAATTTAAAGACGGCACCATGCCGGTACTGGTTGCCACCGACATCGCCGCACGCGGTCTGGACATCGACATGTTGCCACATGTAGTGAATTTTGAGTTGCCCAACGTTCCGGAAGATTACGTACACCGCATCGGCAGAACCGGGCGCGCAGGCAGCAATGGCGCGGCGGTATCACTGGTGGACAATGAAGAATTACAACACCTCAAAGACATTGAGCGGCTGATCAAGACACAAATACCGAGAGTCAACTTCGACAGCTTTGTGCCGCCAACACATATTCCGGCTGAGGCACCACGTCCGCCGCGCCCCGCACACGGCCAGAAACGCCACAGCAACACAACCAACCGCCCCCAGCAAGCGCCAAGCGGCAATCGTCCGCCACGCGAAGGACAAATGCCACGCGCGACTGATCCGACCAGTCCTCGTCAAGCACGCCCGCCGCGTGATTCACAGGCCCGCGATCAACAAGCACGCCAACCGGCAAGTCAAGCTCGCACCGCCCGCCCGGCAGCGCCCGCAGAAAAACTTTTGTCGGAAGCCGCCCGCCATCAGGCGATGCCGCAACCCGCATTATTCTCACCCAGACCTGCTGCAAGACGCGGCAAGTAGTTACAGGCAAATTATTATTTACCGTTCCTGCACTACAAATGCAGGAACACATCAGGACATCATCATGGCAAAAACCAATTACACCTTCGAAAAACGACAAAAAGAATTAGCTAAACAAAAAAAACAGGCGGATAAACTGCTGAAGAAAACCGCAGCAAAAGAAGATCAGGCTGAACAACCTCAGGCAACAACTGACGAGAACGCCGCCGATTAAAATTGCTTCAGCAGGCAAGGTTGTCATCCCCGCGAACCAGACAGCGACTTTTTAATCGTTTATTGATTGTTTAGTCACGCCCTGGTTGCTTCATCAGACGGGGAGCCAGTGCCTTTAATTTATCTGAAGCCCCGCTTGCACGACAAAGCTGCACAACGCCCATTGCGCCCATCCATGCCACCCTGATTACTCAGATTCATACGGCTTTTTGCGCGCCTGCCCGATAATTCTCACCCGAGCCATACCACTCAATTTGAGATGATAGCTGCCGGATTCCCGCCATTCTCTGCCGCCCCGACACAAAGCCCGTTTTTTCCTGTCTGACAAACCAGCCTGCGGGAAGCTCGAAATAAGCGCAAGGCGAATTCCCTTTTCGGCGTGCATCAAATCCTCTTTGCTACAAAAATCTGCAATCTGCTCGATGGTATACCGCCAGACCGCGTGTTTGCGTTGATCGTCGATATTAGCAATACGCGCCTCAAGACTGGCTGTCCCGACAGTTGGCACGTCATTCATCACTGAAGTCAGGCGACACGCCGGCAAAGTTGCTATTCTGTACAAATGAAAAAAACACCGCTTGATTTGCCCCCTGCATACTTGTCGAGTACGTTTGCTCAGGCGACGGGCTTGCCGGCGATGGTGAATGGCAAAATGAGTCATAATCAGGTGACGCGTTTGCTCGCCGCACGGAAATAGACCTCGAAGACTTTATGCCACGAGGTCAAGCCGACGGTGCATCGGATTGAATTGGAAGGTGACATAATGATTTTTGACGCGGGATAGCGAAAAGATTAGCGTTCTGAACAAAAATTACTGAAAGGTGGCCATACTTTATAAATTGTTAAGGTCCGACGCTGTCATGGCAAAATCTTCCCTCGTCGCAGCGCCCCGCAAAACAATGCGGCATCCAAATTGGAGCGCCAGAAGATCGAAGACAAGACCAGCCAATTTGCATTAAGCGCTTTGCCGGCGTGACGTTTGTGCAGCACTTAAAATTTTTGCGCTGCGTAACATCAGTAAATAGATAACCACCAACGAACCATCCCTCAGGAGTGAAAATGAACGAATTATGTTACTGGCTGCTTCGCGTCGACAATCAATTACTCACCATTTTTAATCCGGCGGGTGACGACGTTTTTCCATGCGGATTGCCCGCCGAATTTGCTCACCCCGCAGACAGCTTATTGCTGGGCGTCTGGCAAGGTTTGCCTTGCTATGCCGCTGAACTGGACGCCATACCCGAGCATTTTTCGGGACAACCGATGCCGGTCCGCGAGTTATTTAACCTTATAAGTGAAAAAGCGGCGGCGTTGGCGGGGCGTGCCACGCAATTGTTGGACTGGCAGAAAAACCACCGCTATTGCGGGCACTGCGGCGCAGCAACCGTACAAAAAACGGGCGAGTTTTCCAAAGTCTGCCCCGCCTGCCAGCTGATTGTTTATCCGCGAATTTCGCCGGTAGTGATGGTGCTGATCGGACGCGGCGATGAACTTCTGCTGGCACGCGGTGCGCATTTCAAACCCGGGGTGTTCAGTGCGCTGGCGGGATTTGTCGAAGCGGGCGAGACACTGGAGCAGTGTGCTGTTCGCGAGGTGCAGGAAGAAGTTGGCGTCGAGATTTGCAATCTGCGCTATTTTAAAAGTCAATCGTGGCCCTTTCCCGCTTCATTGATGGTCGCTTTTTTTGCCGACTATGCAGGCGGGATGATTACGCCTGACCCGGTTGAGATTGAGGCTGCCGGCTGGTTCTCGTGTAGCGCCTTGCCGGCCTTGCCTGCACCGGCGAGCATCGCGCGGCAACTGATCGAGGCCTATTGCGCGACACGCGATTCACATCAAGACGGCCGCCCTGAGCCGGCTTGTCAGCGATAAATAATTGCTGTTACGCAGTAACCTCAATCAATATCAGCGGCTTCATTAGCGATGGCGCGACAGCAGCTTATTGTCTTTGGCCGTGAGTCAGGATCAGCACAGTCAAAAGGCGGTAAGCCGTAGCATCGTGAGATGATTTGCCTTTGCTTATCAAGCAATGGAGTTCAACCTGCATTCCTCACCGTAAGATGCAGACAGGTGAGACGAACTCTTTCGTGATGTACCCTCCCCGCAATAATTCCGGGCACCTGCAACGGGTGCCCGTTTTTTTGCATAGACTTTAACGAGCGGCATTGAATACCTGGCTGCCAGGAGGCTTGATGATGTTACGTTTTTTCCTGAGTAATTGATGCAACGCAC
>CAIWRI010000011.1 GCA_903915035.1 uncultured Nitrosomonadales bacterium
ACAAACGCTGTGAAAGAAATACAGACGAGGTAAATTATCTGCGCCCGGGGCGATTCGAACGCCCGACCTACTGTTTCGTAGACAGTCACTCTATCCAGCTGAGCTACGGGCGCATACTTGAGATTATACACACTAACCTCTAAACTATCTACAACATGTTCAAACTAACTACTGGCGGAGAAGGAGGGATTCGAACCCTCGATTCAGGTTATCCCCGAATGCTCCCTTAGCAGGGGAGTGCCTTCGACCACTCGGCCACCTCTCCGAAGCCGCGCATTATATGGTCGAATGAACCCCCTGTCAAATCATTTTTATGCGATTTCCTGATCGAGTTCAAAAACCTTGTGTAGAACGCGCACAGCCAACTCCAGATACTTTTCGTCGATCACTACGGAAATTTTGATTTCAGAGGTGGAGATCATCTGAATGTTGATCCCCTCTTCTGCCAACGTGCGGAACATTTTGCTGGCAATACCGACATGTGAACGCATACCGACCCCTACAACAGAGACCTTGGCAGCCTTGTCGTCCCCCATCACCCTGCGTGCGCCGATGTGCGGCAAAACCTGATTATTGAGAATACCCATGGTTTTGGCAAATTCATTGCGGTGTACGGTAAATGAAAAGTCCGTTGTGCCATCCACGCCTACATTCTGGATAATCATATCCACATCAATGTTGGCGTCACTTACCGGACCCAAAATCTGATAGGCAATGCCGGGTTTGTCCGGGACACCCAATACGTTGACCTTGGCTTCATCGCGATTAAACGCAATACCGGAAATAATAGCTTGTTCCATTTTATCTGCATCCTCAAAAGTAATCAGTGTGCCTTCGCCTTCTTCTGCAAAACTCGACAACACGCGCAACTTAACCTTATATTTACCCGCGAATTCCACCGAACGAATTTGTAGTACTTTGGAACCCAGACTTGCCATTTCCAGCATTTCCTCAAAGGTAATGCTTTTCAGGCGGCGTGCTTCGGGAACCATCCGCGGATCCGTGGTGTAAACCCCGTCCACATCGGTATATATCTGACATTCGTCTGCGCGCAAAGCAGCAGCAATCGCCACACCCGTAGTGTCAGAACCGCCGCGCCCCAAAGTGGTGATATTGCCGCCCTTGTCCATTCCCTGAAAGCCCGCCACCACGACCACGCAATCATTCTCAAGATCATTGCGTATACTTTGTTCGTCGATACTGATAATACGTGCCTTGGTGTGGGCATCATCGGTCAAAATCTTGACCTGACCGCCCGTGTAACTTTTAGCGTTAAGGCCCAGTTCTTTGAGTGCCATTGCCAGCAACGCGATGGTGACCTGCTCGCCCGTAGAAATAAGCACATCCAGTTCACGCGGATCAGGAATGGCCTGAATTTCATGCGCCAATCCGATCAATCGATTCGTTTCACCACTCATCGCCGACAGTACCACCACTACCTGATGACCCTTGGCCTTGAATTTTGCGACACGCCTCGCGACATCCTTGATGCGCTCGGTACTGCCGACTGAGGTACCACCGTACTTTTGGACTATTAACGCCACGATATTTACCCGAGTTAAAAAATATGCTCATTTTAACGCAACTTAATAAAAATAACGAGCGCGGATGCATAGCGGATGCATAAACGAATTGTTTCAAATTAAAAGATGCCGGACATGAGTGCAATATTACCGGGATCGGCACGCATGCCGAATTACCGGCAAAACGCGATGTATCTGCGCTGTGACACAGCATACCGTTCACAATCAGCCAAAATGCAAGTCCATAACCGCTTTAAGGTTGACGTAATGCCGCGAATGCCCTAAATTGCAATATCCACAATTCATCAATCTTCAGGAGATCAACATGGCAGTTCTCGTAGGCAAGGCAGCACCAGACTTTACCGCCGCTGCGGTAATGGGCAACAATGAAATGAATGGCTCGTTCAATCTGAAGAGTTTCATTGCAGGAAAAGCTGCCGTAGTATTTTTCTATCCGCTGGATTTCACCTTTGTTTGTCCATCCGAGTTGATCGCTTTTGATCACCGCCTGGCTGAATTCAAGAGCCGTGGCGTAGAAGTGATCGGCGTGTCAATTGATTCACAATTCACCCATCTGGCCTGGAAAAATACACCTGTAAACAAGGGGGGTATCGGCCAGGTAGGTTATCCGCTGGTAGCTGACATCAAGCATGAAATCTGCAAGGCGTATGACGTGGAACTGGAAGGCGCCGGCGTTGCACTGCGCGGCTCTTTCCTTATCGACAAGACCGGCGTGGTGATGCATCAGGTTGTCAACATGCTGCCACTGGGTCGCGATATCGACGAAATGCTGCGCATGGTAGACGCGCTGCAATTTTTTGAAGAACACGGCGAAGTTTGCCCGGCAGGCTGGAAAAAAGGCAAGGCTGGCATGAATGCGTCAACTGAAGGTGTTGCTCAGTATCTGGCTGATCACGCAGAAAAATTGTAATACCCGTTCCTGTTAGCAGCCAGTATGCCGGGCACTGAGTCCCGGCACACGGGTAGCGAAGCGCTATTGCATTGATTAAGGTCCGACGGTGATTTTTTGTATCGGGGCAAAGTTGCCATTCGTAGCACCATCATCCCAGTAACGTATGCGGTACTCACGAACTTCAGGCGTGCCGGCAATAAACAAGGGACGCTCATCATAATAGGGCTTGCTCATGACGATGGCCAAAAATTCCCATTCACCGTTGTTGCGACGACTTTCGATATAAACCCCGTCGTGCCCGTGTTTGGTAAAGGGGATATTGACCCGCTCGTTATCATCGCCTCGATCAAGCACCAGCGAATAGTCAGGCACAGCGTAACTGGCACTACTCAGCTTGCCGATAATACCCAGATCCTGGCCGATTGACTCTGTGTAACCTTTGCTCAGTTTGATACGCTGTACTTCATTGAAAAGACGGGGCAGCACGCCGGGCGGACATTCAGCGGGTGCCTGTTCACAAGATACCGGTGTGGGCAGTCTGCAAATGGAACCATTACCCATGGCGATCAGATCCCGATAGGCGGTAGCTTCCAACGCATTTTGCAGCATCGCAGGATACCAGTATTGCAATATCCACAAATAATACATAAGCCCGGCCAGACTGGCGGCAAGTTGATCCGCGCTAAGCCCGACTTGATCTGCATGAGCTTTCAGTTTAGCCATATAGTTATTGAGCCAGACAATCTTATCCGCTGACGCTTTAGGGAAGTACGCTTGATTTGCCACGGTATTGCTCTCCTCTATCATTAAACTGCGAAGACGCCCGATTCGACGGTGCGTGGATGAGCAGTTTACGCACATGAAAAATTATGTCTATCAGCCAAATGCTGAAATTTTTTAGGGAAAAGGACGAGTGCAATGCAGCACAGCGCCTCGATCTGCGAGTAGCAAAATTCATTCTATTTTGCAGACTGTCCGCTATGCTGACGAGACGACCCGCTACGGAGACAAGACTGCCCGCTATGCTGACGAGACGACCCGCTATGGAGACAAGACTGCCCGCTATGCTGACGAGACGGCCCGCTCCGGGGGTAAAACTACCCGCTATGCTGACGAAACGGCCCGCTCCGGGGGTAAAATTGCCCGCTATGGTGGCAAGACTGCCCGCTCTGTGGGCAAGACTGCCCGCTATGCTGGTATGACTGCCGGGTATGGCGGCAAAGGTATCTGCTATGAGAACCGTCTGTTCCACATAGCTGGCAGAGGTATTGGCATAGCCGGTAAAGGTATTACCATAGCGGGCAAAGGTATTGGCAGTGCGGGCAAAGGTATTGGCATAGCCGGTAAAGGTATTACCATAGCGGGCAAAGGTATTGGCATCGCTGACAGCAGTGCCGGCAGTGTTGTCTGAGGTATTGGCATCGCTGACAGCGGTACCGGCATAGCGATCAGTCTTATCCTTATAGTGATCAGTCTTTTCCTTATAGCGGGCAGTCTTATCCTTACAGCCGTCAGTCTGCGCCGCACCCGGCGTATTCACGTCAACATACGACGCCGTCAATTAAAGCTATCCGGTATTTATGCCGGCATGCAGAAAATTCCGGCAAACGAAGTCAGTCGCCACGCAAACCAGGCTGGCTATCACGGCTGATTCCTGAAAAATCAGCATCAATAGTGACGGTTCGCTGATCCACACCTCAGGACGACTGAAGCAACACTTGCGCCGATTTGCAAAATACACGGTAAGATACCTCCCTGTTATTAACTTGCCGCTTCATCATGTCCTGGTTTCTCACCAATCTTATCAGTGCCTTTTTCCTGCCGCCGCTGAGCTTGCTGCTCATTTTGCTATTGGGTATGGCATTTTATTCACGCCATCCGAACACATCGAGATATTTAATCTTTTTCTCATTTGTTTTGCTTTGGCTGGCAGCGACACCTTATTTTGCAGAAAGCGCATTACAGCTGATCGAATCGAACACGGCACCGCTCAATCCAGCTACGGCGCATGCGGAAGCGATCGTCATTCTGGGCGGCGGCACTTATTTTCATGCGCCGGAATACGCGAATCAGGACACCGTCAGCGCCTTAACACTGGTACGTTTACGCTATGCTGCCCGATTACAGCGCGAGTTTCAGCTGCCGATACTGGTCACAGGTGGCAAGCCACTGGGCAACAGCACCTCAGAAGCACAACAAATGCGCGGCGTGCTGCAACAGGACTTTCAGGTTCCGGTACGCTGGACGGAGGATCGCTCTGACAATACCTTTGAAAATGCCCGCAACGCTTACGCTATTTTGCACCAGGCAGGCATAGTCAAAATCTTTCTGGTTACCCACGCGTGGCATATGTTACGGGCAACTGCCGCCTTCCGTCAGGCCGGATTTGAGGTTATCGAAGCCCCCACTGCTTTCACAACACGCTATCAAACTGACTTACTGGCTTTCATTCCTAACGCAGAATCACTACGAGATAGTAAAATACTCATACATGAAGTGATAGGCTGGCTCTGGTATCGGGCAAAATCATACATGCATGCTTAAATTACAAAGGGATATCATGAAAGCACGCGTCAAATGGGTAGAACAGGTTTCTTTTCTGGGTGAAACTGAAAGCGGTCATGCCGTTTTAATGGATGCAGCACCGGCCGCAGGTGGTCGCAACCTTGGACCTCGTCCGATGGAAATGCTGCTGCTGGGCGCAGGCGGATGTACCAGCTTCGATGTCATTAGCATACTGAAAAAAAGCCGGCAAGCCGTTACCGATTGTTATGTTGAAATTGACGCGGAGCGCGCGGAAACCGACCCCAAGGTCTTTACCAAAATACATCTGCATTTTGTCATCAAAGGGCGGGCCATCAAGCCGGAGCTGGTTGAAAAAGCAATTAAACTGTCTGCTGATAAATACTGCTCAGCTTCCATTATGCTGGGAGCGACGGCAGCCGTGACGCATGACTTTGAAGTTATTCAGGAAACGAACTAAATCACCATGAGCCAGGTTTTTCTTTACGACACCACACTTCGTGATGGCACACAGCGCGAAGATATTTCGCTGTCCGTTGACGACAAACTCGCCATCGCAAAACGTCTGGCTGATTTTGGCATCCATTATATCGAAGGTGGCTGGCCGGGTTCAAACCCGAAAGACGCTGAATTTTTCGCCCGCGCAGCAAAATTGGAGCTGGGTTCGGCAAAACTGGCCGCTTTCGGCCGCACCCGCCAGAAAAATCTGCGCTGCGATCAGGATAGCAATCTGCAGGCGCTACTCGCCGCCGCTACCCCTGTCGTTACCATGGTCGGAAAAAGTTCGGATTATCACGTCAAGCTGGTGCTAGCTGCCAGCCTTGAGGAAAATCTTGCCATGATCCGCGACAGCGTGGCTTATATAAAGGCCAAGGGGCGTGAAGTCATGTTCGACGCAGAACATTTCTTTGACGGATTCCTGGCCAACAAGGAATACGCGTTGGCGACTTTACAGGCGGCCGCTGATGCCGGCGCCGACTGGCTGGTCTTGTGCGAAACCAATGGTGGCAAACTCCCCTGGGAAATTGAAGAAATCGTACGTGAGACAGCAAGGCAGATTAAAACGCCACTCGGCGTGCATTGCCACAATGACAGCGACTGCGGTGTGGCGAATACGCTGTCCGCCGTGCGTGGCGGCTGTACTCAGGTCCAGGGCACAATTAACGGCTATGGCGAACGCGTCGGCAATGCCAATATGAGCAGTATCATCCCCAATCTGCAACTTAAAATGGGCCTGCCTGTAGTCAAACCCGAGCAACTCTGTGAGCTCACTTCACTTGCCCATTATGTCGCCGAAGTAGTCAATCTGAAACACGACAAACACGCGCCTTACATCGGCTACAGTGCTTTCGCGCACAAAGGCGGCATCCATGTTGCCGCGATCCTCAAAGCCGCAGATACCTATCAGCATATCGCCCCGGCACTGGTGGGCAACCAAATGCGCTCGGTCATCTCTGAGCTGTCCGGACGCGGCAATATCCAGCTTCAGGCGAAGAGTCTGGGCATAGATCTTAATAATGAAGATGCGCAGCGTTTACTGACCCACATCAAACATCTGGAGCATCAGGGTTTTACCTTTGAAGCAGCCGAAGCCAGCGTGGAATTGATGCTGCATCGCCTGCGCTCGGATTACAGGCAGCCCTTCGAACTGATTGATTATTTCGTGATTACCGAGCGCCGTCAGAGTCGCGGCCTGTTATCCGAGGCGACCGTCAAGGTCAAGGTCGACGGAATTATCAAATTTGTTGCTGCTGAAGGTAACGGGCCTGTCAATGCCCTCAGTTGCGCATTGCGCAGCGGATTGGAGGATGTTTATCCGGTGCTGAAAACCGTACGCCTGATCGACTATAAGGTACGCATTCTGGATAGCGGCAGCGGCACTTCAGCGCAAATACGCGTGCTGATTACTTTTCAGGGCGGAGGACATATCTGGACTACCGTCGGTGCCAGCGCCAACATCATTGATGCCAGCTGGCATGCGCTGTCCGACAGTCTCGAATATGCGCTGGTCAAACTACACAGTAAGGGGTAAGAAGGAAGGGAGAATACCTGCAAGGAGTGGGCCGTGCGGCACCCGAAGCCTGCGCTTCGACCGCTACGCACGGGGGAAGATAAAAATCTCGTCCGATATATGGTGACGGCTAGATTGGCGCGTGCGGCGGTATAAGTAATGGCATCCATGCTAGACGCCAAATAGGTACGCATTACTGTACATTAAAGACAGGAGCCTGTCCGATCGATAAGCAAATCAGCTCATTCGACCGCACCAGTCACGGGCGAACTGTCCTGCCACCCGCCCGCTGCGTGAGCCGCGCGACAGCGACCATTGCAGCGCGGCACGGCGCACTTCAGCCGTCAATCCGCCCTGCCAGCCGTAATGCTGCAACCAGCGCGCGGCAATTTCCAGATACTCGTCCTGACTGAACGGATAAAAAGAAATCCATAAACCAAAGCGCTCGGACAAGGACACTTTTTCTTCGACACTTTCGGCAGGATGAATTTCATCGCCGACATAGCTGGTCGCCAGATTGTCCGCCATGTAGTCCGGCATCAGGTGGCGTCTATTTGATGTGGCATAGATCAGCAAATTATCTGAGAACGCCACCAGATCGCCATCAAGAGCTGCTTTGAGCGTCTGATAGCCATCCTCTTCCGCATTGAACGACAGATCGTCGCAATACAAAATAAAACGCTCAGGCCGTCCCTCTACCAACCCGACAATCAGTGGCAGATCCACCAGCCCCTGTTTGTCAATTTGAATGACGCGCAAGTCCTGTGCGGCATATTCATTCAGCAATGCCTTCACCAGTGATGACTTGCCCGTTCCACGCGCGCCGGATAACAGCACATTATTCGCTGTACCGCCCCGGACAAACTGCAATGTATTTTGCGCAATGCGTTTTTTCTGATCGTCGATACCTGACAGATCAGCCAAGGCAATGCGCTGAAAATTGGCAACCGGTCGCAAAGCGTGTTGATGATGATCCCAGCGAAAAGCTGCTGCCGCCTGCCAGTCCGGCGCTTGCGCCTGCGCACCGGGCAGTATATTTTCCAGACGGGACAACAACCCTTCGGCCCGACTTAAGAATTGATCAAGTTGATTCATGTGTGAATTAGCTGCGATAGCTGGCGTTGATCTTCACGTAATCGTAGGAAAAATCACAAGTCCACAACGTCGCATTCACGTCGCCTCGATTGAGTACCACGCGAATGGTGATCTCGGCCTGCTGCATCACGCGCTGACCGTCTTCTTCCCTGTAACTTAGTGCCCTGCCGCCATTCTCAGAGACCAGCACCTCATCCAGATACAGTTGTAATGCGGATACATCCAGATCATCCACGCCCGCATAACCTATCGCCGCGAGTATCCGCCCCAGATTAGGATCGGACGCGAAAAAGGCCGTTTTAACCAGCGGTGAATGGGCAATGGCATAGCCGATTTTCCTGCACTCCTCATCGCTGCGTCCGCCTTCAATTGCAACCGTGATGAATTTGGTCGCGCCTTCACCATCGCGCACAATGGCTTGCGCCAGAAAAATTGCCACCTCGGAAACCGCATCCAGCAAAGCTGAATAAGCGCTGCTGTCACTTGAACTGATTTCAGGCAAAGCGGATTGTCCGGTTGCTATCAGCATCAAGGAATCATTGGTAGAGGTGTCGCCATCCACAGTGATGCAATTGAAGGAACGGTTGGCAGCTACCCGTACCAGCTCTTGCAACAGCGGCTGCGCAATGGCGGCATCTGTCGCGATGTAGCCTAGCATCGTCGCCATATTCGGATGGATCATGCCGGAGCCTTTGGCGATACCGGTAATCGTCACCGTCACGCCGTCAATCTCAAGCTGTTTTGAAATCGCTTTCGCAACGATATCCGTGGTCATAATGGCAGCGGCGGCATCGAACCAGTTATCTGCGCGCATATTGGCCACTGCGGCGGGCAGCCCTGCGGCAATTTTAGCCACCGGCAGCGGCTCCATAATCACGCCAGTCGAAAACGGCAATATTTGCGTCGTTTTACAACCCAGCAAGCCTGCCAGTGCGGCACAAGTGCTGCGTGCATCCTGCAAACCCTGCTCGCCCGTCCCTGCATTGGCATTACCGGTATTAACCACCAGTGCGCGTATGCCATCCGCATGAATTTGAGTCTCACGCAAGCGTTCGTTATCCCCCTCGCCAGCTTGCAGGAGAGGGCTGGGGAGAGGGGAATGTGCATGGCGATTTGCATCATTGCCATGTACGTTAGCCAGATGTTCTTTTGCCACGATTACCGGTGCTGCGCAAAAGCGGTTTTTTGTGAAGACCCCGGCGACTCGTGCGCCTTCACATAACTGAATTACCAGTAAATCCTTACGGTCTTCACGCTTGATATTTGCCTCGGCAATACCCAGCAAAACACCGGCGACGGGCAACAATTGTTCTGCCACAGGCAGGCTCAGATTAACGGGCATGAGATTTTACCTTTTGATGACAACAAATAACGGGCAGCTGGCGTGTAAAATTACTCAAATCAACTCAAATTTCCATGACACTGTTTGTATTTTTTGCCCGAACCGCAAGGGCAAGGATCATTGCGCCCGATCTTTCTTCCATCACGTATGAACGGCAACGACTCTTCATCTTCAGCATCCGTATCAGCCAGGGCCTCTTCATAGTCGGCATGATGATACTGCACATTTTCAAGCGCCGGTGTCTCTTCAATTTCCTCAGCTTCCGCCTCGCTGCGCACCTGCACGGTCATCAATACCTGAGTGACTTCGCGTTTGATCACATCCAGCATGGAAGAGAAAAGTTCAAAAGCTTCACGTTTATATTCCTGCTTGGGATTCTTTTGCGCATAGCCGCGCAGATGTATTCCTTGTCGCAGGTGATCCAGCGCTGACAAATGCTCACGCCAATGCAAGTCGACATTTTGCAGCATGATGGAACGCTCATAATGATGCATCCCCTCACTGCCTACCAGTGCAACCTTGGCCTGATACTGCTCAGTCGCCTCAGCCAGAATACGCGTACGCAAGCCGGCTTCGTTCAGATGATTATCAGTTTCCAGCCAGTACGCCAGGGGCAAATCCAGCCTGAATTCAGCAGCCAGTAATTTTTCCAGCCCTTCAACATCCCACTGTTCTTCCATGCTGTGCGGCACGATATACTGACTGATGGTGTCGTCCAGCACGCTGTCGCGCATGCCCTGAACAGTTTCAGTAATATCATCGCTTTCCAGCAATTCGGTACGCTGCTGATAGATCACCTTGCGCTGGTCATTAGCGACATCGTCGTATTCAAGAATCTGTTTACGCATATCGAAATTGCGCGCCTCAACCTTACGCTGGGCATTTTCAATCGCTCTTGTTACCCACACATGCTCAATCGCCTCGCCTTCGGGCAATTTGAACTTATTCATGATGGCAGCGACACGATCCGAGGCAAAAATGCGCAGCAGCGGATCTTCCAGTGACAAATAGAAGCAACTCGATCCGGGATCTCCCTGACGACCGGAACGACCGCGCAACTGATTATCTACGCGGCGCGATTCGTGACGTTCCGTACCGATAATGTGCAGACCACCACTTTGCAGCACTTGCTCATGCACCAGTTTCCATTCAGCTTTGAGCTGCGCTATGCGCGCTGCTTTGCCCGTTTCATCAAGGCTGTCATCGTCATGAACCGCTTCGAGTTGCCTTTCAATACTGCCGCCCAGCACGATATCTGTACCACGTCCGGCCATATTGGTCGCGATGGTCACCATTTTCGGCTGCCCGGCTTGGGCTACAATCTCCGCTTCACGCTCATGCTGCTTGGCATTGAGCACCTGATGCGGCATTTTTTCCTTCTCCAGCAGACCTGACAACAATTCGGAATTCTCAATCGACGTCGTGCCTACCAGCACCGGCTGGCCCCGCTCGTAACAATCCTTGATATCGACAATCACCGCACGGTATTTTTCCATCGCAGTGAGATACACTTTGTCCATCCTGTCTTTACGGATGGTTGGACGATTGGGCGGAATGATCACCGTTTCCAGATTGTAAATCTGCTGGAATTCGTAAGCTTCAGTATCTGCCGTACCAGTCATGCCGCCCAGCTTCTTGTACATACGGAAGTAATTCTGGAAGGTAATCGAGGCCAGCGTCTGATTTTCCTTCTTGATTTCCACCCCTTCTTTTGCTTCGACAGCCTGATGCAGCCCGTCAGACCAGCGTCGTCCTGCCATCAGACGACCGGTATGCTCATCGACGATAACCACCTCACCATCCTGTACCACATAATTCTGATCCTTGTGATACAAGGCATGCGCGCGCAAGGCGGCATACAGGTGATGTATCAGTGAAATATTTGCCGCGTCATACAAGCTGCCGTTGACTGGCAGAAGTCCGGCTTCAGTGAGGATATTTTCAGCGTGCTCATGGCCGATTTCCGATAAAAGAATCTGATGATTTTTCTCATCGACTGAATAATCCCCGGGCCCCTCTTCCTCCACCTGCTTCACCAGCTGTTTGACCAGTTGGTTAATTTTGACATAGACATTCACATCGCCTTCAGCCTGGCCGGAAATAATCAGCGGCGTACGCGCTTCGTCGATCAGAATGGAATCCACTTCATCCACGATGGCGTAGTTCAGCTTGCGCTGAAAACGTTCATCCCTATGGCTTGCCATATTATCGCGCAGATAATCAAAGCCGAATTCGTTGTTGGTACCGTATGTGATATCTGATGCATAAGCCTGCTGCTTTTCGTCTGATGGCATTTGCGAGACAATCACACCAACGCTCAAACCCAGAAAACGGTAGAGTTTACCCATCCATGCGGCATCGCGCCCGGCCAGATAATCATTCACCGTCACCACATGCACGCCCAAACCCGAGATCGCATTCAGGTAAACAGGCAAGGTCGCCATCAGCGTTTTACCTTCACCGGTGCGCATTTCGGCAATTTTTCCGTAATGCAGCACCATTCCGCCTATCATCTGCACATCATAATGGCGCATGCCAAGTGCACGGCTACCCGCTTCGCGTACCACGGCAAAAGCCTCGGGAAGCAAGGCTTCCAGCGTTTCACCCTGACTAAAACGTTGCCGGAAGCTGTCTGTTTTACCGCGCAATTGCTCATCAGAGAGTTTTGCGATATCAGCTTCCAGCTTGTTAATTTCCTTAACCGTCGCGCGATATTGCTTGAGCAGACGATCGTTACGACTACCGAAAATACTTTTTAGCGTTTTTGAAATCATTTTTCTCAATCAACAGGCAAAATGGATTACCCCACTTCGCAAATATAAATTATCACAATCAATTAGTTAACTTAACAATCAGACATACGATCAACGCTACCACTAAAATTGCAGCGCAATTCTTACGTTATTTTACTCATATTACCATACTGAGCCCTGCTATCTGCATGTACAGGTAACATGAGCTATCCGCCACACTAGGCACGGTTACAAAAAGTAACTTTCACTTTGCCCGGCATTGAAACTAGCATAAGATCGGGGCTTGAACATTACAATGAGTGAACAACCCTCGTGTCACAACGTTTTAAAGCGCTGATAAACAACAGCCCGGAACTGCACTCCCTGCTTGAGACTGTGCATAAACTATCTGATTTACAGCAACATTTCGTCAATGTTGCGCCGGTTTATTTCGCACAAAGCAGTCAGGTGCTGGGGCTGCGCCAAGGCACGCTGAGCATTGCCACAACCAACGGCACGCTCGCTGCAAAATTACGTCAACTTTCACCGGAACTCGTCAGCAAACTGCAAAACAGGGGATGCGAGGTTAGCGCAATCAGGGTCAAGGTACAAATAAGCTATGCCCCTCCAGTACATGCGCCAGCGCCGCGCATGTTGAGCAACGTAGCGCAACATCAACTTCAGGCACTCAGCCTGAGCATGACGGATTCACCATTGAAACTGGCACTGGAGAAGTTTTCGCATAAATAATGTGCGGATTGTCATTTGCCGGATTAAAATCTGGCCTACAGTAACTAAAGCAACACCTGTAACGCCACCAGCACATAGCGCTCAAGCACAAACAGCAAAATGAATACCAGCATTAACAGCACCATAAAGCGCACGGTTCGCCAGGCAAAGTTGAGATAGCCGCGATTGCCGGTAAAGATGTACATAGCACCCGATAGCACCAGCAGCAAGGTTGCCAGCACCAGTATCAAACGCAGGATCAACACTCCACCACCTCCGAATTGTAGGCGCGCAATGCGCGCACATCGCTATGCTGCCTGCTTGCGTAAAAATTCAGGAACTGCCGCGTCATCTTCAAACGTGACAAACTCCCAGGCACTTTCATCCTGAAGCAATTCACGCAGCAAGGCATTATTCAGGGCATGGCCTGATTTAAAACCTGAAAAAGCACCTATCACCGCATGACCCAGCAAATATAAATCACCGATTGCATCCAGCACCTTATGCTTAACGAATTCATCTTCGAAACGCAGGCCATCCGCATTCAATACACGATACTCGTCCATGACAATGGCATTATCTAAACTGCCACCCAGGGCCAATCCCTGCGCGCGCATGCTTTCCACATCCTGCATAAAACCGAAAGTACGTGCACGACTGATATCACGAATATAAGTTTGTTCATTCAAATCCACCGTGACATGCTGCCTGGAACCGGCAAAAACCGGGTGGGCGAAATTGATGGTGAAAGTCAGCTTATAACCATTATAGGGTTCAAATCTGACCCATTTATCGCCCTGCACAACTTCAACCATTTTTTTGATGCGAATAAATTTTTTAGCCGCGGCCTGCTCGACGATGCCTGCAGATTGCAGCAAAAATATAAAGGTACCGGCACTACCATCCATGATCGGCACTTCCGCACCATCCATTTCAACAATCGCATTATCAACGCCCAGTCCTGCCAAGGCAGACATCAAATGCTCAATCGTAGCAATCCGCACCCCGTTCTGCTCCATGCAGGTGGAGAGCCGCGTGTCATGCACCAGATGCGCACACGCCTGAAGCGCCTCAACAGGCTTTACATCCACCCGGCGAAACACAATCCCGCTGTTAATCTGCGCCGGACGCAAAGAGAGCGTGACTTTTTCACCACTATGCAAGCCTACACCCGTTACGCTGACGGAAGTTTTCAACGTGCGCTGTCTGACCATTGGGTTCTTAAAAGCGATTTTCATGGCTTGATTCTAGCATACCGGATAAGAGACAGTTTTATTTTGATCAGGGCATTCAATTACCCGTCTTCAATAACAGTTTTTCCGCGTAAAAACCTACTATCGACAGCTGATATCAAATATTATCCGGAAAACTGCATTCTGTTTCACTTGCTGTGCAGCTTGAGCATCGCAGCCTCGACTTTACCTTCTACCACCAGTGAAGCAACATGCAAAGACTGCTGCATGGCCTCCTCGATCAATTCGCGTTCGTTCGTGCGCGGATCGTTCAACACATAATTGACCACCTGAGCGCGATCACCGGGATGCCCTATACCTAAACGCAAGCGCCAGAAATCACGAGTGCCAAGTTGAGCAATAATATCTTTCAGGCCGTTGTGCCCGCCGTGCCCGCCGCCCAGTTTCAAGCGTGCAATCCCCGGCTGTAAATCCAGTTCGTCATGAACCACTAAAATCTCGGCAGGCAGTATCTTATAAAACTGCGCCAGCGCAGCCACCGCGCGCCCGGACAGATTCATGAAAGTCTGCGGTTTTAGCAAATGAATTTCATGCATGTGCAAATGGCCACGTGCTGCTAAACCATGAAACTTAGCTTCAGGTTGAAAGTTAATACTTTCCCGGTGTGCGAATTCATCCATCCACCAAAAACCGACATTGTGGCGTGTAGTTTCATATTCGCGCCCGGGGTTACCCAGACCGACAATTAAGCGTAGTTGGCTCATCTAATCTATATCTCGCGCAAGCGTTCGTTTGCCTCATCACCCGCAAGCGGGAGAGGATTGAGGAAAGAGAAACGGGCATGGACAAATCACTACGCCCGTTATTTAACTCGTAAAAAAACCCGCTATGCCAAGCAAGAGCGGGTTTTCAAAGAAAAACGACTGTTATTTCTTGGCTTCAGCTTCAGCAGCAGCTTCAACTGCACCACGCGGCACATGAACTGTCGCTACAACGGCTTCTGCTGTGTGTGTGCCATGTGCTGCCAGTTCTACGCCCAAAGGCAACACCAGATCGGTCAGATGGATCGAATGACCCAGTTCAAGTACAGCCAGATCAACTTCAATGTGTGCCGGCAAATCAGCAGGCAAACAGGTTACATCCACATCGATCATCACGTGGCTGATTTTACCGCCGCCGGTTTTAACACCGGGTGCGATTTCTGCATTGATAAAATGCAATGGCACTTTGATATGAATTTTCTTGGACAGATCAACGCGCTGAAAGTCCAGATGCTGAACTTGCTGGCGGAAAGGGTGATTCACAAAAGCGCGCAATTGCACAGCTTGTTCCTGACCATCCAGTGTCATGGTCAGCACAGAAGCGTGAAATGATTCTGCACGCAACTTGTAATACAATTCATTGTGATTCATTTCGATCATGACTGCATCGCCTGAACCGTAGACTACACCAGGAATGAAACCGGCTTTACGCAGACGGCGGCTCGCACCCGTACCTTGCGTTTTGCGTGTTGTTGCGTTAAATGTTGTTGTCATTTTTACTTCTCCAATTGAGAATCGACCGCGACCAGTCAATCCAAACAAGCAGCAACCAACATGGCTGCCGCCAACGGGCATGGCAAAAGCCGGCCCTGATATTTTACTATGCTCACTCCTGCCCCTTCCCTCAAGCAGGTGGGCAGGAATGTCAATTTCACATTAATCTTTATTCAGTAAACAGCGAACTGACAGACTCTTCGTTATTGATGCGTCGTATCGTTTCGGCCATCAACTCTGCGGTGCTCAACTGACGGATGCGGCTGCAATTTTTCGCAGCTTCCGACAAAGGTATTGTGTCTGTGACAACCAGCTCGTCAATCGCAGAAGCTTCAATACGCTCAATCGCAGGCCCTGACAGAACAGCATGAGTACAGTAAGCCAGAACACGCGTCGCACCCTTTTCCTTCAGTGCTTTTGCCGCTTCACACAGGGTATTGGCTGTATCAACCATGTCATCCATGATCAGACAAGTACGTCCGGATACTTCACCGATGATATTCATCACCTTGGCCACGTTATGACGGGGACGGCGCTTGTCGATAATAGCCAGATCCGCATCCATCTGTTTGGCCAGCGCACGCGCGCGCACCACGCCGCCCACATCAGGCGATACGACAATCAGATTGGCATAATTCTGACGCCATACGTCAGCGAGCAAAATCGGGCTGGCGTAAATATTATCCACAGGAATATCAAAGAAACCCTGAATCTGGTCTGAATGCAAATCCATGGTCAACAAGCGGTCCACACCGGCACTGGTGAGCATGTCTGCTACCAGCTTAGCGGTAATCGCAACGCGCGCTGAACGCGGGCGCCTGTCCTGACGCGCATAGCCGAAATACGGCATTGCGGCGGTAATCCGGCCTGCTGAAGCACGCTTCAACGCATCAGCCATCACCATAATTTCCATCAAATTATCATTAGTCGGTGCGCAGGAGGATTGCAGAATAAACACATCCTTACCGCGCACATTCTCAAGAAGTTCAACCATGACTTCGCCGTCGGAAAAACGCGCGACAGTCGCACGTCCCAGCGTGATATCCAGCTGCTGCGCTACCGCTTCAGCCAGCTTAGGATTGGCATTGCCAGTGAACACCATCAAGCTATCGTAGGACACGTGAACCCCTTTAAAAAATAAAAACGAAAAGGGCACCTATGTGCCCTTATTGTGGCTGAGGAGGTAGGGATCGAACCTACGAATGACGGGATCAAAACCCGTTGCCTTACCACTTGGCGACTCCCCAATTACCTAGTCCGGCACCCAATCAAACAACGGATGCCTTAATAAACCTTGTACTGCTACGCCCTGCATGCCTTCCGGCATTTTCTTCAAAACAGTTTCTGCATCTAGCCGAGTATTAAATTCGGCAAAAACACATGCGCCCGAACCTGTCATCATCGCTTTTGCATACTGACCCAACTCGGCAAGGTAGCTTG
Source organism: uncultured Nitrosomonadales bacterium (assembly GCA_903915035.1). Classification (GTDB taxonomy): domain Bacteria; phylum Pseudomonadota; class Gammaproteobacteria; order Burkholderiales; family Gallionellaceae; genus Gallionella. Next base: position 17,037 of record CAIWRI010000011.1, read on the forward strand.
CAACTTCCGGATACATTCTGCATACAACAGCCTGAAGATCATTTCTCAACAGTTCTGTTCTGAGGGCGCGCATTATCAACGAAACAGAGTCTCTTGTCAAATCAGAATGTGCAAATATTTTTGCAGTGGGCACATGAACAGGTGGAAACAGCACCACATACCAGTTTTCAGGCAGCTCATATGCCTGTAATTCTTCACCCACACCTTCGGCAAAAGCATTCTCGCCAAACACAAAAACCGGCACATCAGCGCCCAATTGCAGCCCCAACTGCATCAGCTTTTCGCGAGATAAATTCAACTGCCACAAGCGGTTAAGTGCAATCAATGTTGTCGCCGCATCGGAGCTTCCGCCCCCTAACCCTCCCCCCATCGGGATATGTTTCTCCAGCGTAATATTTACCCCCGAACGGCACCCGGTTTCTTTTTGCAACAGTCGTGCGGCACGGACACAAAGATCCTGCTCCTCGGGCACCGCTTCAATAATATTGTTGCGATGAACCACGCCATCAGTGCGCAAGTCAAAATGCAGCATATCGTTTAAATCAATAAATCGAAATAAGGTCTGCAATAAATGCAGCCCGTCTTCGCGTCGTCCGGTGACATGCAGAAACAGATTTAATTTAGCCGGTGCAGGACAAGACAGGGAGAACTCCTCCCCCCTTCCCTCTTCCCTCTTCTCCCTTATCATTTTTCTTTCCATTCCCATTCGTCTATCAGCAGAGTCAGTTGCAAATCATTACGGGACAGTTGCAGTCGTTTTGGCAGACTGTCCGCCTTGTCCCCAGCAAAGCCAAGATAACGCACTTCCCAGCCATCCTGAGCAAGTTGCGTAATTCGCCCCAGCGCATCGCGCTCAAGCTGCACAGCGCCTTCTGCGGGCAACCCCAACACCCATTGATGCAGACTATTCAATTGCAACCGCCAGCCCAGCACTTGCATCATCAGCGACTCAACGTCGCTATCCTGATAGTGCCGCCCTCCGTCATCCAGCGTTGCATGATCCTCGTCGCGATAAATGCGTGCTGCCGTCTGACCTAACGGCGTGAGCAGCAGTATCTCGTCAGTTTGTGCCTGATGCGTCCACCGCAAGCTGGCTGAATCTCGCACCCCGTTGTGCCTGACTGAAATACGCCCGTTCATCGCGAACGCGACAGACTCATATTGTGCCGGACGCACAGCAACCGGTTGCGATGCACAGCCGCCCAGCAGAAAAGAAATCAGCAGCCAGCATAGAAAGCGCATCAAGGTACAAACCGCTTCATCACAGCCTTGAGCGGATCGCTATCAGGATGAGCCTTGAGACTGTCCTGCCAAACTCTGGCAGCTTCCGCCTTTTCTCCCTGCGCCCACAGCGCTTCGCCCAGATGTCCTGCAATTTCAGGATCGGGATTAGCCGCAAAAGCACGCCGCAACATCGCCACACTGTCAAGCAGACGACCGCTGCGATAATAGCCCCAGCCTACGCTATCCATGATGGCAGGATCCTCAGGCGACAAAACCAGTGCTTTTTCGACCAGGCTAACCGCTTCTTTAATATGCACCTTGCGTTCCAGCAAACTATAACCTAACGCATTATAGGCATGTGCGAAATCAGGCTTGACCTTGATCAGTTTGCGTAACAGCTTTTCGGATATCGCATATTGTTTCAGTTTATCAGCCACCATTGCCGCATCATAAAGCAGCTCAGGTTGATCAGGACACTTCAACAATCCCTGTTTTAGTACCTGATACGCTCCGGAATACTGCCCGGCATCACTAAGCAATTGCGCATCTATCATCAGCGCTTGCAGCCGCTGGGCAAGCGTCACTGCCTGAGCCTGCGTTAATTGCAAACGCGCCTCAGCGATTTTCCCTTGCTTTCTCAACAGATCAATCAGACGCAGTGTTGCCGGGAACTGATATTCTCCCGTCTTAACTGCGCGATAATGACGCAGAGCCCCGGCTTCATCTGTTTTTGCTTCATTCAATTGCCCCAGAAAATATTCAACGGCATCCGCCCCTTTGAGCGCAGTCGCTCCCTTGAGCTCAGCTTCAGCGCCCGGCATATCATTCAACTGCAAGGAAATCAGCGCCACAGCAAAAGCCAGCTCAATGTTATCAGGACTGTTTTTGGACAACCGCTTAAATTCATCATGTGCCGCCTGATATTGCTTTTGCGCCAGCAAGCTGCGCGCATATTGCAATCGAATGGCATCGGACTCCGGATGCTTGCTTAAATAGTGACTTAACAGCGCCAGACTGAGCGCAGGATCAGTTTTAACCAGCAAAGCCGCTTCCAGCGCAACCGGCGCATCCCATTCAGCTCGCAGCGCCTTGGCCTTGCGCACCTCATTCAAGGCCAGCGGCTCATCATCGACGGCCACTGCCAGCTGTGCGACCAGCAAATGTGCTTCCGCCACGGCAGGATAAGGGGCGGCCAGTTCGCGTATTATTTTCAGCACAGCAGACTTATCCGGATAAGCCACAGCCAGCGGGTAGATTTGCATAAAAATATTAGCTGCATGATCAGGATCTGCCTTAAGGACTTTAGCGAACTCGTCGCGCGCCTCATCAAGCCGGCCTCCGCGCAACAGCAAAGACGACAGGACGCGCGGCACCATGACGACTGACGGGTCGGTTTCCCGCCAAAGCCTGAATGCGGCGATGGTCTTGTTCATATCGCCCGACTCCAAGGCCAGTTGTGCAGCCCGCTTAGCCAGACGAGGATCCCGGGTTTGTTGCGCGACATCCTCACTGGTGTTGGCAGCCAGGGATTTATTGCCACGCTGATTGGCAAACTCGCTTAACAGATATTGATACAACAGTTCAGTCGTCAAGTCGACGTCGGGTAATTTGGCGGCTTCAACGAGAACAGCAGGTGCGGCCAGCGGAGTTGCTACTGTCTGCTCAGGTGGCTGAACAGACAACGCAGTTTCAGGCGTTTGCGCGCAAGCGGCAAGCAATAGAACGGCGGCAAATGAATATTTTAAATGGCTCATGGCAAGACAGCTTTTGATACGGGTGTACATATTAGCTGATGTTACGCAATATCATCAGTTACTCGTAATAAAAGCAACTTCGCCGGGGCTGCCCGGCAACAGGTTACTTTCATTTGCGTCGCCAAAAGAAAGTAACCAAAGAAAAGGCGACCCCGGTTTACCGCGCCGCCAGTTTGATGCGATTCTGGCGGCGTAACCTCGATAATCCGCAAACAGCGGGCTGCGGAACTCGCACGATCCGTATTACGGCCAGGTGTTCAGACAGTCCTCGCCCAACAGCACCGCTGTTGTGATCTATCTTCGGCGGCACACAGGGGCTCAGGGAAATATGCCGTGAGCATCACATTAAAGAATTAAACCCGAATTTTTACGGCAAGTGCGTAACATATTAGGTTATATTCAGGGCTATCTACAACTATCGTCACCACTTACCTTGTCAAATGCCTCTTCTCAAATAACGCTGAGCGCACAGAATCTCAGTCGAAGTTTTGCTGCACATCGCGTAATACATGACCTGTCGCTGCAATTGTTGCGCGGCGAAGTGCTGGGTTTGTTAGGTCCGAACGGGGCGGGCAAGAGCACCACGCTGCAAATGCTGACGGGGTGTTTATTGCCCGACAGCGGTCGCATCGAAATTTGCGGCATCGACCTGCAAAAAAAGCCGGTTCTCGCCAAGGCACAAATCGGCTACCTGCCGGAAATCCCGCCCTTATATCGCGAATGCAATGTGGACAACTATCTGACTTTCGCCGCCCGCCTGCGCGGCATGAAAGCGGACGACGTGACTGCTGCACTGCTACAAGTCAAACAGCGTTGCGGTCTTGAAGTCGCCGGCAAAAAAATCATCTCCACGCTGTCCAAAGGTTATCAGCAGCGCACAGGCATCGCACAAGCCATCATTCATCAACCCGCCGTCATCGTGCTGGATGAGCCCACCGTCGGTCTTGATCCTGCTCAAATACGCGATGTTCGCCAGCTGATCCGCGATCTTGGCAACAGCAGCAGCGTCATTCTCTCCACTCATCTGTTGGGAGAAGTCGAAAGCGTCTGCGACCGGGTACAAATCATGCAGCATGGACGGCTGATTTACAGCGATTCCAGCGCCGGCATGCAGCACTACGCACAAATATCCGGCCATCTCATCAGCCTGCGTAAGCCGCCTGCCCTGAGCGAACTTGTGAAGATACACGGCATCAGTTCGGTTGAACAAACGTCCCCGACCGAGTTCCGCATCATGCATGCCCCTGAAACAGACACCGTTAATCAGTTACTCAGCCTGGCTGCGCAATACGACTGGCAACTGCAACAGCTCACCCCCTTGCATGCCACGCTGGAAGAGACCTTTGTCAAGATCACCAAGGAGGATGCACAATGATGCGTCTGATCGCAATGCGCGAATTGCGCAGTCTGTTTGCCATGCCCTCGACCTGGTTTGTACTGGCGGCCTTGCAATTCATTTTCGCCTGGTTTTATCTGGCAAGACTGGAAGCTTTTCTGGAAATTCAGCCGCAGCTGGCGCAACTGGCCAATCCGCCTGGCGCGACCCTTACGGTTGCCGCCCCCCTTTTCAATATGGCTGCGCTGTTGCTGATGATGCTGGTGCCGATATTCACCATGCGCCTGATCGCCGAAGAGCGGCGCAATCAAACACTGACCTTGCTGCTCTCCTCCCCGGTCTCCGAAGGACAGATTGTACTGGGCAAATTTGCAGGTTTACTGGCCTTTCTGCTGCTGCTCATCGCCGCCTTGCCGCTGATGATTGCCACACTGGCACTGGGCACCCGCCTCGATACTGGCCTGTTGCTGAGCAATTGCAGCGGCCTGATTTTATTAACCGCAAGCTATGTTGCGCTGGGATTATATTTCTCCTCCCTCACCACCCAACCTGTCATCGCGGCAACAGGCGCACTGGCTGTATTAGCCGGACTGTGGCTGGCCGATATCGGCGCACCGGCGGAGTCAGCCTGGCATCAGCTCTCGCCTTTATATCACTTTCAAAACTTCAATTCAGGATTGCTCGACAGCTCGGACGCTAGCTACTTTGTACTGTTCACGACTGTTTTTTTGTTGCTGACTATCAAGCGTCTGCAAAACAACCGGATCTACGGATAAGCCATGCGTCAACTTTTACATGCCAACTTGCTGCGCAACGTGCTGTTTGTGCTGTTGCTGACGGGCATCGCAAGCAGCCTGGGTTATCTGTCTTATCGCCACCCCGTACTGCGCGATCTCACCTTCAATACCGGCAACAGTCTCGAACCTGCCAGCGTGGCGGTGCTGCAACAGCTCAAAGGTCAGCTGAACATCACCGTCTACGCCACAAAACAGGATGCCCGTCTGGGCGACATACGCAAAGTCATCTCGGCCTTTCTGTCGCTTTATCAGCGCTATAAACCCGACCTGAGTGTGCAGTACGTCGATCCTGAAAAAGAACCGGAAAAGGCCCGCGCAGCACATATCCAGCTGAACGGCGAAATGGTTATAAGCTACGCGGGACGCAATGAACACCTCACCTTGATCAACGAACAGACGCTGACCAGCGCCTTATTGCGTCTGGCGCACAGCACAGAGCAAACCGTGATGTATCTGGACGGGCATGGCGAACGTAAACTGGACGGGCAGGCGAATCAGGATATGGGGCTGTTGTTCGGTGCAAAGCTCAAACAAAATGGCTTCAAAATAAACAGTCTGAATCTGGCAATCGCTCAGGATGTGCCCGTCAATACCCGTGTACTGGTGATCAGCCAGCCGCAGGTGGATTTAATGACAGGCGAAGTGGATAAACTGCTGCACTATATTGAGCGCGGCGGCAATCTGCTCTGGCTGATTGATCCGGGTTCCTTGCATGGCCTTGAGCGCCTGGCAGAAAAGCTGAGTTTGCAACTGCCACCCGGCATGGTGATTGATCCGTCGGCCACCGGCATGAATGTGCCTGTGACCTGGTCGCTGGGCACGAACTATATTCCGCATGCAATCACCCGCAATTTCAACCTGCTTACCGCCTTCCCTGCCGCCCGCCCGTTGAGTTGGGATGAAAATCTCAACTGGCAGCATCACATACTGCTGGAAGTTGCAGGCTGGATCAGTCATGCCGGGATCGTCACGCCGGATAGCATCCCGGTGTTCGATAAAAAACGCGATATAAAAGGCCCGGCCATCATTGCTCTGGCTCTGGAAGGCAGCGATACCGAGCAACGCATTGTCATCGTCGGCAACAGCGCCTTCCTTTCCAATACTTTTGCCGGCAATGGCGGCAATGTGGATTTCGGGGTCAATATGGTGAACTGGCTCTCTCGTAACGACAAACTGATCACTCTGCAACCCCGCGCGACCAAGGATAGCAACATCGTATTATCCAAAAGGCAACTCACGGCGATCAGTGCCGGCTTCTTACTCGGCCTGCCGCTGCTGCTCTGCGCTGCCGGCGGCTATGTCTGGTGGCAGCGTCGTGCCTGAATTACCTGAAGTCGAAACCACAAGACGCGGCCTCGCGCCTTATCTGGAAGGTGCCACGGTCACAGGCGTGGTGATACGCAATCCGCGCTTGCGCTGGCCGATTCCCGAAAACCTGCTGCAATGCCTCGGCGGATTGCCTGTCATCTCGCTGACACGCCGCGCCAAATACCTGCTCATGGAATTTGACAGCGGCATGCTGATTTTGCATCTGGGTATGTCCGGCAGTCTGCGCATTTTACCGAAAAACACCTTACCGGAAAAACACGACCACTTTGATCTGCTGCTGGACAACGGAAAACTGATGCGCCTGCGCGATCCGCGGCGTTTCGGCGCAATACTCTGGCATGCAGGTGAGATCAATACTCATCCCCTGTTAGCCAAACTGGGGCCTGAACCCCTGAATGAGCACTTCAATGCACGTTATCTCTATCAGGCGACACGAGGCCGCAATGTCGCCATCAAACAATTCATCATGGATAATCATGTGGTGGTCGGGGTAGGGAATATTTACGCCAGCGAAGCGCTGTTTAGCGCGGGGATTGCACCGCAAACCCGTGCCGGGAAGTTAAGCCTTGCGCGCTGTGCAGGACTGGTCGACATTATACGAACGACACTGCGTGTAGCGATTGAGGCGGGCGGCAGCACCTTACGCGATTTCGTCAATGTATCCGGCCATCCCGGTTACTTCCAGCAGGAACATCAGGTTTACGGTCGCACGGGCGAGCCCTGCCGCCGCTGCACCCGGCCCATCAAACTAATCAAACAGGGACAGCGTTCAAGTTTCTATTGCGAATACTGCCAGACGTAAAATCGGCTGTTGCTGCATAACGGATATCAGGTGATTTGTCCGGATAAGTAATGTTGAACTTTACTTCAGCTTTGCCTCAAATTGTTCAATCGACTCCGGCTTTCCGTATAAATACCCTTGAAAGTAATCACAGTGATGTCCCAGGCTCAGGATGGAACTCTGCTTTTGCGTCTCGATACCTTCAGCAACCACCTTGAGTCTCAAACTGTGCGCAAGGTTAATGGTCGCGGAACAAATAGCCACCGCATCAGTGCTAATCTCAATTGCCATGACAAAGGATTTATCTATCTTCAATTGATCCAGCGGCAAACGGCTCAAATAAGAAAGCGATGAATATCCGGTACCGAAGTCATCCAGAGAAAAGCCGATGCCAAGTCTCTGTAGCGTGCTTATCTTGAGAATAATTGCGTCTATATCCTGCAACAACATGCTTTCGGTCAATTCCAGCTTGAGCCGCCGGGGATTGACACCCGTATGCGCGATGACGGCCAGCACAGCGTCGACAAAATCATGCTGGTGAAACTGCTGCGCGCTCACATTAACCGAGAGCGTTAAGTGTGCCGTGTTTACATTTTCAGCCCAACTGACCAGCTGCCGGCAGGCCGTCTCAAGCACCCATTGCCCTATGGGCAGTATCAGCCCGGTTTCTTCAGCAAGAGAAATAAAGTCCAGCGGCGCAATGCAACCACGCTCAGGATGCAGCCAGCGGATCAACGCCTCTGCGCCGACAGGACGATTGGGATAGACAGCGTCGACCTGTACCTGATAATACAAGGCAAATTCATGCTGCTCGACCGCCTTGCGTAATTCATTCTCCATTTTGACCCTCGCAGTAATGTTCTGCTGCATTTCCGGGTCGAAGAAGCGCAAGGTATTGCGACCGGCTTTCTTCGCCTGATACATGGCGATATCCGCCTGCTTCAACAGACTGTCAATTGACTGCTGATGGCCGGTGAACAGTGTTGCGCCTATGCTCGGTGTGCTGTGCTGCGCATGCGAACCAAGCTGATATGCCACGTTAAGTGCAGCGATAATTTTCTCGCCGACGGTCTCCGTATATTCTGCGGCTTCAATGGTCTGTTCATTGATTCCTTCAAGAATAACCACGAACTCATCACCACCCAGACGAGCGATGGTATCGCCTTCACGCAGACAGGCGGTAAGCCGTTGCGCTACCTGTTGCAACAGCATATCGCCGAAATCATGACCCAGGGTATCATTGAGCGCCTTGAAATTATCCAGATCAAGAAACAGCAGCGCGCCTGTTTTTCCGCTGCGCACACTGGAGGCCAGCGCATGTTTTAAACGGTCTTGCAGCAGGCGTCGATTGGGCAGCCCGGTGAGATGATCATAGAATGCCAGCGTTCTGATCTCTTCCTCGGCGGATTTGCGCAAGGTGATATCTGCGAAAGAGCCTACATAATTGCTGACTCTTCCGTCCTCGTCCTTCACGGCATTAATGTTCAGATACACAGGATAGATTTCGCCATTTTTGCGCTGATACCAGACCTCACCTTTACAGGCGCCGGTATTGCTGATGCTCTCCCACATGGCGGCATAAAAAGTTTCATTCTGACGGTCGGAGACCAGCATGCGCGGATTCTTGCCGATGACTTCTTCAGAGGTATAACCCGTGATCTGCTTGAATGACTTGTTGACCCGGAGAATCAAGCCATTTTGATCAGTCACCAGCATGGCGTCCTGAGATTCAAAAGCGATGGCGGCAATGCGTTGCTGCTGCTCCATTTGTTTACGCGCTTCAACAGACTTCCGCAAGTTTTGCTCGATTTGTTCGCGCTGCTTGAGATTGCGTGTAAGTATCACGATGCCCAGGAGCAATAACAGTGCACTGGTGATGGCCACGGCGATGATCAACATTGCATAGTGTCGCCAACTGGCCAGCACAACATCCTCCGGTATCGTCAAACTCACCAGCAGCGGATAATTTTCCGTTGTGCGCAGCGCAATGAGGCAATTTACGGGTGCGTTGATCAGGAACATTTCCTGATCACTGAAAACGACACTGTCATGCTTTCCTTGCGCCTTCATGGCCTGATAAGCCTGATAGACAAAACCCCGCTTATTGACTTCCCCTATCATATTGTCAGCGCGTGGCGTGCGCGCCAACAAGGTCAGATCGTTGCGATAGAGACTCATCGTGGTTTCGGCACCGACATTGTTCGCCACGCGGCTATAAAAATCAGTGAAGGCATCGACTGACAAGCCGACGATGACCAGTCCCTTGAAATTTCCGTGCGCATCATTCAGCCGGCGACTAAGATAGAAAGTCCACTTGTGATTGAACTTGTTGCGCACCGCTTCACTGATAAACACACCCAGATTTGGATTTTCAAGATACGCCTTAAAGTAATCACGATTGGCAACATTGATCGTCGGCGCAGGATATGCGTGCGTGAAATTGATAATATCGCCATTGGCAGCGATTATCGTGACGACATCCACCTGAGGCAGGTCATGGATCCTGTCGACCAGCATGCTGTGAACTTCAGGCGTACTCAGGCGCGCCCGGAATGCGGTCTGATCTTTTGCCTCAATATGCTGTACATCTGCCGTAATAGAGTTGAGCACGAGACAGGCAGAAAACACCGTCTGTGAAGTTTGCTCCGAGAGCATCAAAGACATGCTGCTCATCTGCTTACGCCAGGTCTCGATTTCCTTTTCGCGAGAAAGGATGATCGACAAGGCTGAACCGATAATAATGGCGGCAATGACTGCAGCGCCAAACAGCCACACGGCCCGGCTCAATTGATTTACATCTCGCAATGCCTGCTTTTTCATTGCCCGAATTTCTTCATGTTGTTCAATTTGATTATTTTGAATTGCGGATGGCGAGCTGAGCGATGACGTACACGCCAGAAAATGGTTACTGTGAGCACAGCTCGGCATTGCATCATAACATCATTTTTTTGACAGGATGCATTTCCGCATAGCGCTGGCATCAGACAAAATCGCAGCAGAACTGACCAACACATACGCCATAAAAAAGCATTTTGGCGCAGGGAGCGCAGTAAACAGAGCGATCTCGCTGTACGCCTGTATTACAAAGCACGGCGGACAGCAAGGGTCGTGCGAAATAAGTCTGGCATTTAGCACGATATGCGACTTGCGCTGTTAGCAAGTGGCAAAAATGTATAGGCCATTTGGCATATTGTTTTGAGGTGCAATAGGCGTTATTGTTCGTGCCAAGGGGTCGCCGGGTTTCTCAAGAGGACGTGAACGGCAAGCAATCGCAAAGAG
>CAIWRI010000012.1 GCA_903915035.1 uncultured Nitrosomonadales bacterium
GCTTGCGTAATGTTTCCCGTAACATGAAATCTGTTGCAAACGTACTGATTCTGGAAAATTCATTGGTACGCGCTACAGACAGACGGAGTGTGTTCTTAAAAAAGATGCCAGTCTATATGCCAAAAGGACTAGGTAATAAGTAGTACGTGGCGAGTTCCGTAGGGTGGATAAGCAAAGCGCATCCACCAACGACAAAATTCGATACAGGAAACGGATTGTATTCATTATAATCCCGTAAAACATGGAAGCTCAGCCGTCCCGGGGAATGGTCGTGGTCGTCGTTCAGTCGTGCCGTGAGCAAGGGGTGGAAACCCTCACGGGGTAGCAGCGAATCTGCAATCACCACAGGTATGAGATACGAATGAATAATTTTCGCGTGGGATGGTGGATGCGCTGTCGTTCATCCACCCTACATAATTACGGAACTGGCAATCAAAAAATAGCTTGATAGTGCGTAATAATTCTTTTATGGCGGAAGGTAACTAACTGATGTTACTGTGTAATATCAGTTAAAAAATGCACAATCACAAATTTAATTTACATAAATTGAAAATACCTTTAAAATCGACGCATGACGATACTAAAATTCATTATTGCTTGTTTGTTTCTTGTCAGCATAAGCGCTCAGGCGGCTGAACAAACCAATGAATTACAGCTATCCGAAAATATCAGTGCCGGTCAGCGTCTGGTTACAAAACTGCCCGATTCAATTCAAAACTTGCTGCAATATGCGCGCAGCAATGAGGGTGTTGCGTATCAGCGCGGTGGCAACAGCCCCGAAAGCGGCTTTGATTGCAGCGGTTTTGTGCGCAACGTGTATGATCATGTAACGGGAATAATTCTGCCGCATGGCTCAAAAGCGATGAGTGAACTCGGAGACAAAATTAAAACAGCTGAGCTATTGCCTGGCGATTTGGTTTTCTTCCGCTTTATGAATCACACTATTTCTCATGTTGGTATTTATCTGGGTAACAACCAATTTATTCATGCCTCCAGCACAGCGTCAGGCAGTGTCATGGTTTCCAATTTAAACGATAACTATTGGGCCAAACACTTTTCTCTCGCGCGTCGTTTTCTGAACACCTCAGCTCACACCGGGGTCGTAGACACCTCACCGGTAATTACGCTGAAAAGCAAAAATATCACCTTAAACTAAAACTGCGCAGCATTCCGATCGGGCATGAATTGCTGCAGCTTGTCGAATATGCAGCAGTAAATTATCAGACGGCTAATTTATTGATTCCCCCGGCTTGCCAGAACAGGTTATAAATTCAGGACGATAAGCACTATTTTCCGATACAGAATCGGCTGAATATTTCACCCAGCAAATCATCGGCGGTAAATTTTCCCGTAATGCTATTGAGTGCCTGTTGAGTCAGACGCAATTCCTCAGCGAACAATTCGGGATGATTCAATTGACTCGCGGCCTGATCAAGATGATTTTTCGCCAGCTTCAATGCAATCAGATGGCGTTCGCGCGCAATAAAAGTTCCACCTTCCTGATTATGCCAGCCTATCAGTTTTAGAATCTCGCCACGCAATGCTTCAATGCCCAGACCTGATTTGGCAGAAATGTAGATGCCGGCATCCTTATCTGATTTTTCTTGCAGTAAATCTGTCTTGTTAAATACCATCAAATGGGGAATGTCCGTTGGAAAACCGGACATAATTGCAAAATCTTCTGAACTGCAACCCATGGATGCATCCAGCAGCAGCAGGATCAAATCGGCGCGCTGAACCATCTGATGCGTGCGCGCCATGCCCATATTTTCTACTTCATCCTGTGATACACGCAATCCTGCCGTATCCACAATGTGTAAAGGTACACCGCGTATCTGAATTGCCTGACGAATGACATCACGGGTAGTGCCGGGAATCTCACTAACCAGCGCGACTTCCTCTCCGGCTAACCGGTTTAACAGGCTGGACTTGCCAACATTTGGCCGGCCTACCAGGGCGACATGTGCGCCTTCACGCAGCAGACTGCCTTGCCTGGCACTTTCCAGTGTTTGCTGTAAGTGGCGGTGAATATTATGCAGGAGCAAATCACGATGCGTGGTATCAATGACATCGATATCCTCTTCCGGAAAATCAAGCATCGCTTCAACCAGCATGCGCAATCGAATAAGTTCATCAACCAGTTGATTAATTGCTGCGGAAAACTCACCGTGCAAAGAACGTATCGCGCTACGTGCAGCTTCCGTTGTGGTCGCTTCAATCAGATCGGCCACACTCTCGGCCTGAGCCAAATCGATCTTATCGTTCAGATAAGCGCGTCGGGTAAATTCACCTGGCTCAGCCAGACGCGCACCAAGGCTTAAACACCGCTGCAATAACAAGTGCAGCACGGCCGGTCCGCCATGCCCCTGCAGTTCAAGCACCTCTTCTCCGGTATAAGAGTGAGGAGCAGAAAAATACAGTGCAATACCCTGGTCTATCACCACGCCACCGTCATCTTTAAAATCGGTGAAGGTGGCATGACGTGCTGCGGGCACTTTACCGATTATCGCCTGTGCGAGGTAATTGATATCAGGACCGGAAATACGCACTACCCCGACGCCACCCCGTCCCTGCGCGGTGGCAATCGCGGCTATCGTATCAATGCTTGGTTGCAACACCGGCAACCTCTACGCGACGCGTGATGTACCATTGTTGCGCAATAGACAAACCATTATTGACAATAGAGTACAACACAAGACCGGCAGGGAAAAAGAAGAACACCACACTGAAGGCAATCGGCATGATTTTCATGATTTGCGCCTGCATCGGATCGGCGGGTGCCGGATTGAGTCTGGACTGGATAAACATGCTGGTCCCCATCAGTACCGGCAGAACATAATACGGGTCTGCTGCTGACAAATCGGTAATCCAGCCTATGAACGGCGCATTGCGCATCTCAACACTGGCAAGAATAGACCAATACAAGGCAATAAACACCGGAATCTGAATAACGACCGGTAGACACCCGCCCAGCGGATTGATTTTTTCCACCTTGTACAACTCCATCATCGCCTTATTCAAATTTTCGCGATCATTAGCATATTGCACTTTCAGTTTTTCCAACTTAGGCGCAACCATACGCATCTTGGCCATAGAGCGATAACTCGCTGCAGACAAGGGGAAAAATAACAGCTTAATCAATACGGTGAGTATGATAATAGCAGCACCCCAGTTATGCACAATTCCTTCAATAAACCTCAGCGTCCAGAAAATAGGCGTGGCAACAACCGTCAGCCAACCATAATCAACCGTCAATCCCAAGCCTGGAGCGATACTGTCCAGCCTGGATTCGGTAGGTCCTGCATAAAATGGAACGGTAATTGTGGATTTCTGCCCTGCAGCAATTGCCGGGACCGCTACGATGACTCCGGCAGCATAGGAATCACCATCCAGTTTACGGGTGAAAAATTCCCGGCTAACATTCCCTGTTGGTATCCAGGCAGCAACAAAATAATGCTGCAGCATACCTATCCAGCCGTCATCCGCATTTTTCGGGTATTTGATCTTACCTTTTTCTACATCGGTAAAGGCAACCTTCTCAAACTTTTCCTTGTCCGTATAAACAGCCATTCCGGTATAAGTCGGCACCATCTTTGAGCCACCCGCAGGCGCAATGCTGTCCCTAACAAACTGAAAATAGGCTGAGGTATTAATCGGTGCTGTCGACGTGTTTTCAATTTCATATTTTACATCAACGACATAGCTACTTTTATGAAATGTCAGTACTTTGACTACGTTAACACCTGAAGCGCTAACAGCTGTCAATTTAACTTGTAACTGGTCGGCATTACCTGTCAATTCATAGTTATCCTGAGTCGCATTGAACAATGTCGTGTGATTTGGCAAACCTGCACCCAGCAAACCGGATTCGGCTACATAATTATGCGTGCCTGCCCCTTTTTCAAATAACACAAAGTGTTTGCTTTTATCCTGTGTATCCAGTTGTTTCAACAAATCCAGGCGCTCAATATTTCCACCTACTGTATTAATTTGAGCTTCCAGAAAATCTGTTTTTACCTTGATGATTTTCCCTGATTCAGCTTTTAACTGCGGTACGCTGGCAACATCACCGACCAATGCCGCTGGTTTTGCGACAGGCAACACAGATTTTATGGTGGCAACGGCAACTTCCGGATGCTGATAACGTTGCCATCCATCCCAAACCATCATTAGGGAAAAGGAAAAAATTAAAAAAAGGAAAAGTTTCTGAAAGTCCATAGCCGGTATTTTTTAATTAAATTAGGGTACAGGGTCGTAACCACCCGGATGCCAGGGATTACAACGCGAAATACGCAAGATACTCAGCCATAAACCTTTAATAAGTCCATGCCTGATCAGCGCATCGCAAGCGTAGTGAGAACAACTAGGGGTAAAACGGCAGGTAGGCGGAGTCATTGGGCTAATCAAATACTGATAACCACGAATAATTTTAATCAGAATCCCGCGCATCTGATGGCTACCCGATTAAAGAGATTATTCAGTCCATCCATATCAAGGCGTCCTCCGTTCCGCGTCATGACGACCAGATCGAGACCATAATCCTTTAGCTGATGAATTCTGAACAACTCCCGAATTTCACGTTTAGTCTTATTTCTATCCACTGCTTTGGGTATATTTCTTTTTGCGACTACGATACCCAATCGCGCTTTTTTACTATGATTCGGCATAAAAAAAAGCTTGAAGCACTTGTCTGAAAGCATATGTGATTTCAGACAAGCTCCATAACCTTCAGCGCGCGGGATACGTTGCGCAACTGTAAAGCTATTTGGATGCTTACACGGCAAGTCTTGCACGGCCCTTGGCGCGGCGAGCACGAATGACTGCGCGGCCACCACGTGTCTTCATGCGAACTAAAAATCCGTGAGTACGTTTTCTTTTGGTAACGGAAGGTTGGTAAGTGCGTTTCATATTATATTATCCTTGGGAAGTCATAGAACGCGATATTACAATACCTTAGCCTTGTTCTGTCAAGATAAATTTTTTGTTACGCTGCAAATTAACTGTGGATTACCTGTGGATAAGTTTTGCAAGGGTAGGTAAAATAACCACTATCTGATGCTGCACAAAAAAATAGGTATATATGCAAGAAAACACCTTTTGGGATACTTGTCTCAACTCATTTGAACTGAGCCTCCCTCCTCAGCAGTTCAATTCCTGGATAAAACCGCTCAAGCTTACAAGCGAAAATGGCCGTCTGGTGTTAATTGCGCCCAATACTTTTACGCTAAAAATATTACAGGATCGTTTTTTTCCTGAAATAAGCAAGCTGGCGAAGCTGTTTTACAACCCGGAGCCCCAATTCGAATTCCGTGTGCTGGATGCAGTTTTACAAAAAATACCTTCCGCGCCTGTAGCTGAGAAACCGAAAGTTCACATTCCTGAAAGCAAGCCTAAGATTGAAACCTCATTCCGCGGATATGGAAAACTCAATCAAAATCTCACTTTTGACAATTTTGTAATCGGCAAAGCAAATCAGCTGGCTTTTGCTGCAGCTACGCAAGTGGCTGAATTGCCTGGTGATTCATATAATCCACTGTTCATTTACGGTGGAGTAGGTTTGGGGAAAACACATTTAACGCAAGCCATTGGTAACCAGATCATCATTAACCGGCCCCAGGCCAAAGTTTGCTACATGCATGCAGAACGCTATGTCGCCGATGTGGTACGTGCCTATCAAACCAATAAATTTGAAGAGTTCAAGCAGTATTATCATTCTCTGGATGTTTTATTGATCGACGACATTCAGTTTTTTTCCGGGAAAGCGAAAACACAGGAAGAATTTTTCTATGCGTTTAACACGCTGGTAGATTCTCATAAACAGGTAATTCTTACCAGTGATACCTTTCCCAAAGAGCTGACGGGCCTTGAAAGCCGACTTGTATCGCGGTTTGGCTGGGGGTTAACTCTCTGTATCGAACCGCCTGAATTAGAAATGCGCGTCGCAATTCTACTTAAAAAAGCCTCCATTAGCGGTTATACGCTGGATGATGCAGTCGCTTTTTTTATCGCCAAACATGTCAATTCCAACGTGCGGGAACTGGAAGGCGCACTCAAACGCGTTGAAGCTTTTACCAAATTTCATAAACGCATCATTTCAGTTGAAGCGGCAAAAGAAGCACTCAAGGATATTTTGATTGCACAAAGCAGACAAATCTCCATTGAAAATATCCAGAAAACGGTTGCCGATTATTTCCGCATCAAAATAATTGATATGTTATCCAAAAAACGAACCCGAAATTTGACCCGCCCAAGACAGATTGCCATGAGTTTGACCCGGGAGCTTACCACCATGAGTTTACCGGAAATTGGTCATGCCTTTGGCGGCAGGGATCATTCAACAGTGATCCATGCCTGCCAAACTGTTGTAACGCTGCGGGCCAACGATACCAGCATTAACGGCGATTATAATATTTTGCTTCAGACGCTCACTGGATAAATCCGTGGTTATATTGTTGATAACTTGTGGATAGTAAGTTAAATTTTCTTCTCAATAATATTTATCCACAATTGCAGGTCTTTCAATTCACA
>CAIWRI010000013.1 GCA_903915035.1 uncultured Nitrosomonadales bacterium
AGTCGTACTCTGTACGTTTGAAGTCGTATCCTGTACGTTTGAAGTCGTATCCTGTACGTTTGGAGTCGTACTCTGTACGTTTGAAGTCGTATTCTATACGTTTGGAGTCGTATTCTGTACGTTTGAAGTCGTACTCTGTACGTTTGAAGTCGTATCCTGTACATTTGGAGTCGCATTCTGTACGTTTGAAGTCGTATCCTGTACGTTTGGAGTCGTATTCTGTACGTTTGAAGTCGTATTCTGTACGTTTGGAAACGCATCTTGTACGACGGGAAACGTGTGCTTCTGGTGAAAACCGTGCGCTTCCAGCGAAAAACGTGTGCTTTCAGCGAAAAGCGTGTCCTTCACGACGGGAAACGTGTTTTTCACGACGGGAAACGTATCCTTCACGACGTAAAGCGTGTGTTCCACATCGAGAAGCGTATTCTTCACGATGGAAAGTAGGGGCGAATTTATTCGCCATAACTCATATTTGGCAGGGGGCTGTTATTTCTTTACGGTCGGGACCCTTAATCGCGCGCCGAACAATCCTGTGAAACATGGATTGGTCAGGCATCCAGGGGATCAGGAGAAAACGACTTAATAATCCTTTACAAAATGACCATCTTGATAAAGAATGGCTCATGAGTTGACTATTTCAAAGGGGCTGAATAATGAGAACTGCCACCGTCGCGGATGCAAAATCCCATCTATCCGCCTTGCTTGCCGAAGTTGAAGCCGGCCAGGGCGTTGTTATTACCCGCAGGGGAAAGCCGGTGGCGCGTCTCGTCCCCGAGTTGAAATCAACGGGCTTCGACTGGTCTGACTTGCACAATTGGGTCGCCGCAGCGCCGTTAGCGGGGTTGACCGTTGCCCAAATGCGCGAACAGGATCTGCTGTGATCTACCTTGATACTTCTGTGCTGGGCGCGATTTTTTTTCGCGAACCCGGTGCGGCTAATCTTGTGGCGAGAATCGAGAGCCAGCGTAAGGCGAAGCTGATGATTTCGGCGTGGACTTTGACCGAGATGGCCAGCATTGGCGGTATCAAACAGCGGACAGGTGCTATTGATGCCGAAACACGCCAGCAGGCAATCGCCAATTTTCAGCGCTTTGCTTCCGGTAATCTTGTCACGGTGGAAATTGATCCTGCGGATTTTCGTACCGCAGCGGTACTTATCGAATCGCCTACTGCATTACGGGCAGGGGATGCGCTTCATCTGGCGATCGCTCGCCGCCTGGGTGCCAGAGTCGCCAGTTTGGATCAAAAATTATGTTCTGCAATTAAGACACTGGGTCTGGCTGGCTTTGATCTTGCGTAGTCACTGGTAATCCTGGCCGAAAAAGATGAGGCGATGCTCAGCGCCGATGTTTATAGAAACAGCACGGGAACCACATGAATAGCACGGCTGAATATATTGAAGTTGATTTGCGGGCTTATCAAAAAAAGCTCGTTCTGGCACATGCCGGTTTTTTGCTTGAGGACGAAACGACACAGGCTGATCTGAAAAACGGCAGGAAGAAATGGATCAGATTCCGGCCTGATGTTATTTCCGATGTTATCAGCGAATTGACCTGTCACTTCAACCGATGCAATAGCGACGATAAATTTGAACTGCTGGATGAACTCATCAGTCATCTGGAATTCGCGCTTGCAGGCGGAAGTAGTAATAGCTTTTTTTGAATGCGGGATGCGCTTATCCAGCTTGCGGAATTTTCAATTGATAACGGACAACGACGACCATTATCAATTCTCCATTTGAATTACCTTAAAACCAATAAAAATGCTCCCCTCTCTACTTGCTCGTGAAATTCAAAATGGACTGAAGCACTTTCTGACGACGGGTTTTGAGCCGTCTGATCATTTGTTCTCCGGCATCATGCAGCGTTTTACTGCCGATGAGTCGCGCTGGATGAAGGGGCCATACATTCAGCTCGGGTTACCCTTCAGAACCGGCACTCAAGGTAAATCGTTTTTCGGGCATTTCGAGACAGAATTCCCCGGGCACGTCCATCAGGAAGTCGCCTGGCAAAGGCTTGCCAGTAACCGTTTGGCCGCTGGTACGCTGGTAGCGACCGGTACGGGCAGCGGCAAGACCGAGTGCTTTTTGTATCCCCTGCTGGATCATTGCGCCCGAAGCAAAGCGGAAGGCGGTATCAAGGCGCTGGTGATTTATCCGATGAATGCGCTGGCAGCAGATCAGGCGCGCCGCTTTGCGCAGTTGATTGCACAAACGCCGGAATTCAACGGGCTGCGCGTGGGCTTGTTTGTCGGTGGTCGTTCCGGCAAAGATGGACGCGGGCTGATGAGTATGACGGCGACCAGTGTGATTACCGATCGCGAGACGCTGCGTAAAGACCCCCCGGATATCTTGCTCACCAACTACAAGATGCTCGATTATCTGTTGATTCGTCCCAAAGACCGGCAGCTCTGGGCGAAAAATACGCCTGAGACCTTGCGCTATGTGGTGGTGGATGAATTACATACTTTTGACGGCGCACAAGGCACGGATCTGGCGCTGTTGTTGCGCCGCCTTAAGGTCAGGCTGCAAACGCCGCAAGGCTATCTGATTTGTGCCGGGACTTCGGCCACGCTGGGCGGAAATTCCGATGCCGCGCCTTTGCGTAAATATGCGAGGCAGATATTTGGCGTGGATTTTCCATCGGGTTCGGTTGTGACAGAGAATCGCTTGTCAGAAACCGAGTTTTTGGGGGAAAGCCCGATAGAACATGTGTTATATCCTCGACCTGATTTTGCTGTGGTTTTGGATGCGGAGCAGTATTTGACTCAGCAGTCGGCGGTAGCGGCCTGGTTTACTTTATTTTTTCCCGGACAGGTTAAGCCTGCAAATGTGGATGACCTTGCCTGGCGCAGTGAGCTGGGTGATTTACTGAAAAAACATCTGTTGTTCCATAACCTGCTCAAATTGTTAAAGGGACAAATCACCTCGCTAGCTGAATTGCAGCAACAGATGCAAGGTCCTTTGCCGGAGGGCGCGCGCCCGCACATCGCAAAAGTGCTGGATGCCTTGCTGGCGCTGATCGCCTGGGCGCGTGATCCGGCGGGACGTCCCTTGGTTACCCTCCGCGTGCAGCTTTGGATGCGAGAGTTGCGAAGGATGGTAGCCCAGGTGCGCAGCGATGCCCACAATATCGAATTGCGCGCGGATGTTGATGTTAAACGCGAAACTGGAAAATTATATTTGCCATTGTTGCAGTGTGCTGAATGTCATACCACCGGCTGGTTGAGTCGTCTACCGAGCGGACAGTCAAAACTGTCTGTCAATCTGGATGAAATTTACAATACCTGGTTTGCCGGCCAGCCTGAAACATTGCGTTTATATGCTAAGGCGGGATTAACACGCACTTTGTGTGACGGCTTTGAGCAGCGTTTATGCACGCAGTGCGGCAATCTGCAAAGCGGCGGCGACGAATGTAGCGCCTGCGGGCACGGCGATCTGGTGGATGTATTCAGGGTGACAGCGACCGGTGCTTCGACTACCAAGGCCGGTATCGCACACGCCTGGCATGACCCGACTTGTCCTGCCTGCGGCAGCAAATACCGGCAACTGCTGCTGGGCGCAAGGAATACCACGCTGGGCGCGGTCACGATAGAGCATAGCTGGGCAAGCCCGTTTAATGACGACAAAAAGCTGATCGCATTCTCTGATTCGGTGCAGGATGCCGCCCACCGGGCAGGCTTTTTTACCGCGCGTACTTATCTCAATACGGTACGTACCGGATTGGCGAAAGTCATCGATCAGGTGGCGACGCCACAGTGCGCCTGGACTGTATTCCTCGAACAGTCAGCCGGTTTGTGGCTGGATAAGGCATCCCCTCTGCTGATGCCGGTTGAGGGTTTCGTTGCTGAATTTATCGGCCCTGACATGATGTGGCAGCGGGATTGGGCGAGTTCTTTACGTGAGCAGGATAGCTTGCCGAAGGATAGTCGCTTGCCGTCGCGCGTGCAAAAACGGCTTGCCTGGCAGGCTTTTGCCGAGTTTACCTATCTGAGTCGACGCGGTCGTACGTTAGATGCTATCGGCAAGGCGACGCTGGCGCCCAGGCTCGCGGATTTATCGCGCGCTGCCGGGGCACTGTTGCCTGTTTTGCAGGAAAATTTCGGTATCCGTCATGCGGATCAGAACACGATTGTGCAATGGTTGTGGGGATTTGTTTGTCATTTGCGCCGGCGCGGGGCGGTATGTCATCCTGAAATGGCGGTCTATGCCGTGGACGGCAATATCTATGGCTTTACGAATGTCGCATCTCGTCGTGAATGGTTGCCCGGCATGGGAGACAGATCGGCTCATCCGGTGTTTCTGTCGATGGGAAATGATAGAGGCTATGACCTTTTGGTCAATGCACAGGCGCGTACTTTCTATCAGACCTGGCTCAATGCGGTGCTGGGAGAGCAGGGTTTACTGCCGAAAAATGCCGAAGTGGCCATTTATGCAGAAGCAATCAAGGCACTTGAAAATGAAGGTGTTTTATCGCGCATGCAGTCAAACGCTGCTGATGTGATCGGCATCAATCCGGCGGCGTTGATGCTGGAGACGCGACTGACCCGATTGGTATCATTGCATGGCAAGCGAGGATTGAATGTCCCTGCCGATTGTGCAGAAATATTGCTGGGTATGCCTTGTCTTGATGCGCCACAGGAACGTTATACCGAACAAGTTGAGGCGGGTGGATGGCTGGCAAAACGTTTTAGTCGCGGAGATTTGCGCCGGGTATTTTCTGCCGAGCACACAGGCTTGCTGCAACGAGATCAACGTGAAGCCTTGGAGCTACGCTTCAAATCGAAAAATCAGCATCCCTGGAATGAAAATCTGTTGTCTGCAACGCCAACCCTGGAAATGGGGGTCGATATAGGTGATCTGTCTTCCGTCCTGCTTTGTTCTGTGCCACCGAATCAGGCTAGCTATTTACAAAGAATAGGGCGGGCAGGGCGGCGGGACGGTAACGCGTTTACCACCACCCTGGCCGATGGCGCCAGTCCGCATGATTTATATTTCTTTGAAGATACCAACGAGATGTTGCAAGGCGAGGTGATGCCGCCCGGCATTTTCCTCAAAGCTGCTGAAGTATTGCGACGTCAGATGTTCGCCTTTTGTCTTGATGACTGGGTGGGTTCAGGCATCCCCGACACCGCGCTGCCGGATAAAACGCAAGAGGCGCTCAATGCGCATGAGCGCTTCGATCAGACACGTTTTCCCGTCACCTTCTTGAACTATATTCAGACGCATGAAGAACGCTTGCTGACGGGTTTCAAGTTGCTGCTGGGCGCTGATCTTGATGATCGGGTTGCCGCGAGTTTGCAAGGTTTTATGCAAGGGACTGAAAAAGATGATGCCTTGCGCATGCGACTGAATAAGTTGTTTGAAGAGCTAATCCGGGAGCGCAAGATTCATGGTGAGCGTGGCGAGCAGATAAAAAAACAGATCAAGCTACTCAAGGCCCGGCCTCAGGATGAGGCAACTGGCGGCGAGATAGCTCATCTTGTGCGGGAACGTCAAAAAACGATGGAGCTGGTCAATGAGATTAATCAGCGTGAGTTGCTCAACACCTTGACCGATGCAGGTTTAATTCCCAATTACGCCTTTCCTGAAGCCGGTGTTGAACTCAAGTCATTGCTTTGGCGAAAAAAAGGCAGCGATGATCCCGAGGATAGCGGGGCGTATATTTCCTTGCCGGCTGAACGCTATGAGCGACCGGCACAGTCGGCCTTGTCGGAGTTTGCCCCGGAAAATGTGTTTTATGCCAATCAGCGCAGGGTGGAAATTGATCAGATCAATCTCAGTCTGTCATCGCTGGAAATGTGGAGACTGTGTCCGACTTGTCAGCACATGGAAAATCTCGATATTCATGCGGATGCACATGAATCCTGTCCGCGCTGCGGCGACGGCATGTGGGCGAATGTGTCACAAAAGCGCCAGTTGCTGCGCTTCAAACAGGCAATCGCCAATAGCAATGACACCGAAGTGCGCATTGATGACAGTGCGGAAGATCGGGAACCGAAGTTTTATGTGCGTCAGATGCTGGCTGATTTTGAAGTCAAAGACATCAAGAAGGCATACCGTTTGAAGGCGCCTGACATGCCCTTTGGATTTGAATTCATTGAGCGTGTGGTATTCAGGGATGTGAACTTTGGTGAGCCTACCAAGCCGGGTGAAGGCTATGCGGTGGCCGGACAAAAATTGACCCGGCCGGGATTTAAATTATGCCGGCATTGCGGACAAATTCAGCGCTTACCTCGCAATGCACGTGAACGTGAGCAAGGGCAGATGCACTCGTTTGATTGTGAAAAACGGGGTGATAAAGCGCCGGAAAACATCATCGACTGTCTGTATCTATATCGTGAATTTAGCTCGGAAGCCTTGCGTATTCTGGTGCCCTATACTTCATCCGGTGTCGATGAATCATCCGTGCAATCGTTTATGGCGGCGGTCAGGATCGGGCTGAAACGGCGCTTTGGCGGTAAGGTCGATCACTTGCGGATGGTGACGCATGAGGAAAAAGGTCAGGCGGGGGCGGCCAGCCGTCAGTATGTGTTGCTCTACGATTCTGTCCCTGGTGGCACAGGTTATTTGCATACACTGCTGGTTAATGAAGCCCGGGTTTTAGTGGATATTCTGCGCCTGGCGTTCACGCATCTGGCAGCTTGTGCCTGCAATGCAGATGCTGAAAAAGACGGTTGTTACCGGTGTGTTTATCAGTATCGCTTAGGGCGTGCGATGGCGCTGGTGTCGCGTGATCGGGCGCGTGCAATACTTGAACAGCTGGTAGAAAACCTGGATCAACTAGAGCAGGTCACGTCTATTTCGGAGATATATATCAATCCGAATTTTGATTCCGAGCTGGAAGCGCGCTTCATCGAATGCTTGCGGCGTTTGAGCGGTGTTGGCGGCTTGCCATTTATCAAGCTGGTTCAGGAAATCGTTCAGGGGAAATCAGGATATTTACTTGAGGTTGGAGGACAGCGTTACTGGGTTGAGCCGCAGGTCGATCTAGGGGCTAATGAGGGGGTGAGCGTGCAATCCAGACCGGACTTTGTCTTGTGGCCTACCCAGAGTCACTCGCTGCGTCGTCCTGTTGCCATTTTCTGTGATGGCTGGGCTTATCATCAGTCCTCTACTCGCGAGGATGCGAATAAACGCAGTGCGCTGGTTGCGAGTGGCAAATTTTGGGTGTGGTCGGTAACGTGGGATGATGTGCAATCTGCCATGCAGGGTAAGCTTGACAGCACGTTAGCGGATAGTCTGGCTGAGATGTACTTCAATGCTAAGGGGCAAGTGTCGCTGCGTTCGATGCTGGACGATAGCCTTTGGACTCAGCATGCCGTGGCGGTGTTGCTGCATTGGTTAAGCAAGCCAACAGGGGAGGCTGGCGATCAACACGTTAATAAAATTGCACGTCATGCCGGAGCAACTGCATTTCTGATGATACCGAATCCGGGCAATCCCTTATTAGAGGAGGCAAGGGCTAAGTTGGCTCAATTCTGGAGCGGGCTGCATGATTTGCCGTGCGAGCGGCCGGATAAAAGTGTGGCCTGTGGCAATGTAAATAATACCTCCTTGATGTTGAGATATTACTGGTCGAACGAGCTGGCTAATTTGGCATCCGCCATTCCGGCCAGTCCCGGCTTTGTGATTTTCAATGATGCACATTGTCAAAGCGATCCTGAACGCCATTTGCTATGGCGGCGCTGGCTGTGGCTTTATAATATTTTTCAGACCTTGCCGGGTGTGCTACTGGCGACACAGGCGGGCATGGAGGCGGGTGATTATTCTGCGATTACGATTGCAACGGGTACGAGGCCGGTATCCAATGCGCAGGGAAGTGTTCATGCCGCTGCGTGGGAGCGTGTCATCGAACAGTCTATGGGCTATCTGGCAGAAGGGCTGAATGTGCTGCTCGCTGCCGGACTGCCTCCAGCTGATGAGGTGGGGTACGAGTTTGAGCAAGATGGGAATGTCGTGGCGGAAGCAGAATTGGCCTGGTTGCCGCGCAAGCTGGTGCTGTTGCTCCCCGTACATGCCGGGAGTGCTTCGGTTTGGCAGGCAAATGGATGGAAGACCCTCGTGGCGGAAGACGAATGGCCACAACGGCTGGTTGAAGAACTCGGCAGTGCCGTTCAGGAATCAATAGAAAGGAGCAGGAATGAGCATTAAACCTAAAGTCGCCTTGGCACAGGATTTTTTGATGAATCTCGCCACGTTGTCGCAGGGGGTTCAGGGCAAGGTGTTGAAATGGGCGCTGCGCTTTCAAAGCGACCCGACGTCTGGCAGTATCAACTATGAGCCTATCCTTGCTGCGCGCGATAAAAATCTTAAATCCGTACGCATTGATCAGGACTGGCGGGGCATTGTATTTAAACCGCCAGCAGGAGATATTTATGTGCTGATGTATGTAGCTCATCATGATGCGGCCTACAAGTGGGCGGAAGGGCGGCGGATTGCAGTCAATCCAACGACCGGTGCGTTGCAGGTCTTCGCGGTTGAGAGTCTGGTTGAACCTGCCTTGGCAGAGGCGCGTAAGGAGGCTGTTCAGTTTGTAACTGAGAAGAGCCTGTCCACTGAGGCGGTAGTAGCGACTAAGCCTATCCTTCTTTTTGCTTCACTGTCAGATCTGGAATTGCTTAGCATCGGCATCCCTGAAGAACTGTTAGTGCAGGTAAGATCCATTCAGTCTGAAATCGAGCTGGATGCGCTGCAAGCCTATTTGCCAGTGGAAGCCTACGAGGGGTTGTTTCTGATTGCAGCCGGGGATAGTGTCCCGGCTGTGCTGATGTCACGCGAAACGCGGGTTGACCAGCAGGTTGATACGGAAGACTATGCAGCGGCACTAGAAACAGCTGAATCACAGTCTCGCTTTGTGGTCGTCGCTGATGAGGAAACGATGGCGGCGATGCTTAATTCGCCGCTCGCTCAGTGGCGTGTTTTTTTACATCCTACGCAACGCAAGCTGGCGCAGGGTGATCGCAGCGGACCCATGCGCGTGCTGGGAGGCGCGGGGACGGGTAAAACTGTTCTTGCAATGCACAGAGCCAAGTGGCTGGCCGGACAGCTGGCAGCAACGGAAGATAAAGTTTTCTTTACCACTTTTACGCGTAATCTGGCCGCAGATATTGAAGAGAACTTAAAAACGCTTTGTACGCCGCAGGTAATGCAAAAAATTGAGATTAAAAATCTTGATGCCTGGGTTCATGGATTTTTGCGTCGTCATAAATACGAGCACAAGATTATTTACAATCGACGGCAAGATGAAGCGGGCGTAGCCTGGACGTGTGCGTTGACGTTACAGGATACAAGTCTTACTTTTCCGCCGGAATTCTACGAAGAAGAACTTGAACGGGTGGTGCTGGCGCAAGGGGTGACTTCGCGCGACGAATATCGTCTGGCGAAACGAACAGGCCGTGGCACAGTCTTAACGCGGGGTAAGCGCGATGCTATTTGGCCTGTGTTTGAAGAATACCGGGCGCAGCTAGCCAGCAGAAAGCTCAAGGAAGTCGATGACGCTTATCGTGATGCAGCGGCACTGTTAAATGATAAGCCGAAGCCTTTCTCGTCCATTATCGTGGATGAAACGCAGGATTTTGGCCCGCAGGCACTCAGACTGCTCCGTGCCATGGTGCCGAATAAGCCCAATGATCTTTTTTTCGTAGGCGATGGGCATCAGCGCATTTACACCCGAAATCGCGCTTCCATGAGTGCCTGTGGCATTGATATTCGGGGACGCGCACGCAAGCTGTATTTGAACTATCGTACAACGGAGGAAATCAGGCTTTTGGCTGTGGCAATGCTCGAAGGCTGTGAAGTGGATGATCTGGACGAAGGTTCAGACGAAGTAAAACGCTACAAGTCGCTGTCGCACGGTTCAGTACCAAAAGTGCTGGATTTTCAGCACCTGGAAAATGCGCTCAGCAGTTTAATCCCGTTATTGCAGGCGAGTTTAGCGGAAAGTCGCTCAGTTTGTGTGATCGTTCCAAGTAAATATGATGTCAATGCGGTTCATGCGAGTTTAAAGGATGTCAAGATTTCAACCACCATTTTGGGTCCTGACGCCCGCGATCAGCCTGACTCTAAGTCGGTACGCATCGCGACCATGCACCGGGCTAAAGGACTTGAGTTCGATGAGGTCGTGTTACTGACGCCACGAAACTGGGGTGAGTTGGACTCGACTACTGATAATATTCAGCGATTGCAATATGTGGCTCTGACAAGAGCAAAGAAGGTGGCGACTGTGATTCGATATTAATGAATTTTCCTGATTAGCCACAAGCTGAACCTTGTGGCTAATCAGGTGGTTGCGTAATGTGTTTCAGCAAAGCTTAAATTCAGATGAAATGCAGCAGAATAATATCGATTTTTTGTAAGTATCAGACTGTCTTGTGGTTTAATAGATTCATCCTCGTCTCAAATCACAAAATAATCAACATGACAAACGAAGAATCTGCATTCAAAATCAAGACCGGCAATGTATCCGTGTTGCAACTTCATCTTCTTACTACAGATTTAGCGTTGCTTCAAAAGGAGTTAACAATACGCCTCGCGCAGACACCCGATTTTTTTGCCAGTACTCCCATCGTATTAGAGCTTTCAGGGATTGCCAAAGCCGGCACATCACTGGACTTCACTGCATTGACCGCTTTTATGCTGCGACAGGGTCTGTGTGCAGCAGGCGTTGCCGGCGGTTCAGAATTGCAGCGTGAGGATGCCGTGCAATCAGGTCTTGGCCTGTTTTCACAGGCCAGGAGTGCATCCAAAACAGATGCTCAACAAGCTCAGCAGTTACAGTTGCCTGAACAATTTGAATCACCCGCCTTTTCGGCCAAAGTCGCTGAGCGCGCCTATAGTTTGATGCCTGCCGCGTACAAACCGACGCTGGTGATCGACAAGCCTGTGCGTACAGGGCAGCGAATTTACGCTGAAGGCGCGAGTCTTGTGGTATTGGCAATCGTCAATGCCGGGGCTGAATTAATCTCAGATGGCGATATTCATGTGTATGCACCGATGCGAGGTAAAGCGATTGCGGGAGCAAAAGGCAATGAAGCTGCACGAATTTTTGTAAACAGTATGGAGGCTGAATTATTGTCGATTGCCGGATGTTTTAAGGTGTTTGAAGAAGGTATTCCGGAAAATGTGCGCGCGAAACCGGTTTGTATCCATCTGGAAGGTTCGCGTTTAGTCATTGAACATTTACTGTATTAAACTTTTAGTACCTGTACTTTACGGGTAAAATGGCAAGCTATTATTAACTGTTCAGGATCGCAAAAATGGCTAAAGTGATAGTGGTGACCTCTGGTAAAGGTGGTGTAGGTAAGACGACCACCAGCGCCAGTTTTTCAAGTGGCCTGGCAATGCGCGGGAATAAAACCGTGGTAATTGATTTTGATGTGGGTTTGCGTAATCTCGATCTCATTATGGGCTGTGAACGACGCGTGGTGTATGACATCATTAACGCTATCAACGGCGATGTTTCGCTAAACCAGGCGCTAATCAAGGATAAAAATTGCGATAATTTGTATATTCTGCCGGCTTCACAGACGAGGGACAAGGAAGCCCTTAGTCTGGAAGGAGTCGGACGTATTCTTGATGAACTTAAAGAAAGCTTTGATTTTATCGTCTGCGATTCCCCTGCCGGTATTGAGTCGGGTGCCTTTATGGCGATGTATTTCGCTGACGAAGCACTTGTCGTGACCAATCCTGAAGTCTCATCGGTGCGCGATTCGGATCGCATTCTGGGGATACTTGCTGCCAAATCCAAGCGGGCGGTAGAAGGACGTGAGCCGGTTAAGGAGCACTTGTTAGTTACCCGATATGCACCGAAGCGGGTTAATACTGGTGCAATGTTGTCGGTTGTCGATATTCAGGAAATATTGCGTATTCCGCTGCTGGGTGTGATTCCTGAATCCGAATCCGTGTTGCAGGCTTCCAACTCGGGTACACCTGTTATCCATCTGGAAAAAAGCGATGTGGCTGAAGCTTACCGGGATGTGGTCGGGCGTTTCATGGGTGAAGATTTGCCGATGCGTTTCATCGATGAGAAAGCCGGGTTCTTCAAGCGCTTGATGGGAGGTAATTGAGATGTCCATGATTGCGGGTTTGATCGAGTACTTGCGCGGTAATGAAAAGAAATCCGCTTCGGTTGCCAAGGAACGACTGCAAATCATTCTGGCACATGAGCGCGCCGGACGAGGTACGGCAACACCGGATTATTTGCCGGCACTGCAAGAGGAATTGATGGCAGTTATTGCTAAATATATTCATATAGACAGGGATTCATTCAAAGTCCAGCTTGAAAAGCATGATCAATATGACGTGCTTGAATTGAATATTACACTGCCAGACAAGATAAATGTAAGACCAAGCAATTGATCATTATCAGTTTTATTTCATCCTTTTGAGTGGGTTTGTCAGCTTTTAAGTCAGTTTATGATGGGGCTGTGTAGTCTGAAATTCCGACTGCCAAGGTGAACGGAAATAAATTCAGTCGTCGGGCTGCGCGAGTGAGGCTTGGCGCGCCTATGGTGTTTCGGAAGCGGTTGTTGTGGCCGATGCCGGCGTGGTTAGTCCGTTTGCGATCTTGCCGCTGATTTCCCAATCATTGTTGTTCGAGTTGCTCATATTGACAGGTCCTTGTTGAGAGGCTTCGGCCGGGATATTTTCAGTATGGCCGTGGTTGCGTCGACAGTTGCGGTGACGCCCGAGGTGGCTTTGGATCGCAGAGGCTAAAGTAAATGCAATTGCGCGAGGCGTTACGCCGATAGTCGTTGTGCCTGCTGACAGGCCGTTTAGTACCCGATTATTTGCCGCCTGAGTGGTGACCACTGTCGCGACTTAGCTAATTGATTTAAAAATATATTTATTTAATCTGGACGCGTCATTCATGCCTTTTTATGGTTGCATGTTTTGATTTTTGCGGTGATATTTGTCTTGAAGTAACGATACATTATCGCAACCACATCCGGTATCTTTTGGCTTGAGGGGAACCCGCTGTGTTTTCCTTTAGTTGGCGATTGTGGGATAATTCAAAGTCACCCGATCGGGATGCTTACTTGTTAAATGGAATAAAAAATGCCTATTATTACTTTACCGGATGGTTCACAGCGCAGTTTCGATGCGCCAGTCACGGTCGCTGATGTGGCGGAAAGTATTGGTGCGGGTCTGGCGCGTGCCACCTTGGCCGGTCGCGTGGACGGCAATGTGGTGGATAGTTCGTATCTGATAGCACAGGATGCGCAGCTTGCCATCATTACCGACAAGGATGCTGAGGGCGTTGAAATCATTCGTCATTCCATGGCGCATTTGATGGCGCACGCGGTCAAGGAATTGTTTCCCGATGCGCAAGTGACCATCGGGCCTGTGATTGAAAACGGTTTCTTTTACGATTTTTCCTATCATCGTCCGTTCACGCCTGAAGATTTGACTGCGATCGAAAAACGTATGGCAGAAATCGTTAAGCGTGATTTGAAAATCGTGCGCAGCGTGCTGCCGCGCGATGAGGCTGTCGCCTATTTCAAGAGTATCAACGAACAGTATAAGGCCGAAATTATTGAATCTATTCCGGCGGAACAGGATGTATCACTTTACACCGAAGGCGAATTTACCGACTTGTGTCGCGGCCCTCATGTTCCTTCAACCGGAAAACTCAAGGTGTTCAAGCTGATGAAGCTGGCTGGTGCATACTGGCGAGGGGACTCCAAAAACGAAATGCTGCAGCGCATTTACGGTACGGCCTGGGCGAAGAAGGAAGAGCTGAATGCGTATCTGCATCAACTGGAGGAGGCTGAGAAGCGCGATCATCGTAAATTAGGCAAGCAGCTGGATTTGTTCCATATGCAGGATACTATGCCGGGCATGGTGTTCTGGCACCCCAAGGGCTGGACGCTTTGGCAGGAAGTTGAACAATACATGCGTGCGAAGTTTCGTGAAAATGGTTACCAGGAAGTGCGCACGCCGGCCATCATGGACAAGACACTTTGGGAAAAGTCCGGACACTGGGAAAATTATCGCGATAATATGTTTACTACCTCATCGGAAAATCGTGATTACGCGGTAAAACCGATGAATTGTCCCGGACATGTGCAGATTTATAATCACGGTCTGCACAGCTACCGCGATTTGCCCTTGCGGCTGGCTGAATTCGGTTCCTGTCATCGCAATGAATCTTCGGGCTCTTTGCACGGCTTGATGCGGGTACGAGGATTTACTCAGGATGATGCGCATATTTTTTGTACCGAAGCGCAGGTGCAATCCGAAGTGTCGAATTTCATCGTGATGCTGAATGACGTGTATCGTGATTTCGGTTTTAACCAGGTGATCGTCAAATTGTCGACACGTCCGCTAAAACGCGTCGGATCAGACGAGAGTTGGGATAAGGCGGAAGCAGGTTTGGCGGCCGCGTTGCAGCAAAACGGGCTGGTTTATGAACTTCAGCCGGGTGAAGGAGCCTTTTATGGCCCCAAAGTTGAATTTACCTTGAAAGACAGTCTGGATCGCATGTGGCAATGTGGCACCATCCAACTGGACTTTAATTTGCCGGTACGCCTGGGTGCTGAATTTGTTGATGAAGATAATGAACGCAAACCACCTGTAATGCTGCATCGCGCCATTCTGGGCTCAATGGAGCGCTTTATTGGTATTCTGATTGAACATCATGCCGGAGCCTTCCCCTTATGGCTCTCGCCGGTGCAGTTGGTGGTGATGAATATCTCACAGGCGCAGCATGAATATACCCGTGAAGTGGGTCAATTATTGGTCAAAGCAGGCATACGTGTGCAATTGGATTTGCGCAATGAGAAGATTACCTATAAAATCCGTGAACATAGTCTACAGAAATTACCTTATCAGCTGATTATCGGCGATAAGGAAGTAGCTGGAAGGCTGATTGCCGTGCGTACCCGTAGTGGTGAAGATCTCGGACAAATGACGCTGGAAAGTTTTATCGAGCGTTTAATCTCGGAAATCAAATCGGGAAGTGTGGCTTAATTTTTATATGGAGACATTCCAATAGCACAGAATAAATTACAGCGCCTCAATGAAATGATTACCTCACCTCAGGTGAGACTCATTGGAGCAGATAAAGAACCTTTGGGGATCGTGTCAAGCACGGAAGCCTTGCGTCTGGCCGTTGAGGCCGAACTGGATCTGGTGGAAATTTCGCCGATGGCGGATCCGCCAGTTTGTCGCATCATGGATTTCGGTAAGTTCAAATATGCCGAAAGCAAAAAGCAACATGAAGCCAAGCTCAAGCAGAAGCAGGTCCAAGTCAAGGAAATCAAGTTTCGTCCGGGGACGGATGAAGGCGATTACAACATCAAGTTGCGCAACCTGACCAAATTTCTGTTGGACGGTGACAAGACCAAGATCACGCTGCGTTTTCGCGGTCGTGAAATGGCTCACCAGGAAATTGGTATGCGCCTGATTCAGCGTGTCAGAGATGATCTGGAAGAATTTGCCGTTGTTGAGCAGTTTCCGAAGATGGAAGGCCGTCAAATGGTGATGGTGTTGTCGCCAAAAGCAGCTAAAAAGTAGTAAGTAGTAAGCCGGGATAATCCCGGTATAAAAATAAGTGGTGTACGGGTTGACAAGTTTTTCCAGTCGGAAAACACCTCGCACCATAATTTAAGGAGTAGTTATGCCTAAGATGAAAACCAAAAGCGGAGCAAAAAAACGCTTCGTCATTCGCGCTGGCGGCAGTATCAAGCGCGCATGTGCGTTCAAACGCCACATTCTGACCTCGAAGACCACCAAGACTAAGCGTCAACTGCGTGGTACGACGGAAGTTCACTCAACCAATGCCGCAGCGGTTCGCCGCATGCTGCCTTACGCGTAAGGAGTAGACCATGCCAAGAGTAAAACGTGGCGTCGTCGCCCGCGCAACACACAAGAAACTGTTAGCCAAAGCTAAGGGTTATCGTGGTCGCCGCAAGAATGTATACCGTGTAGCTAAGCAAGCTGTGATGAAAGCAGGGCAGTATGCCTACCGCGATCGTCGTCAGAAAAAACGTCAATTCCGCACTTTGTGGATTGCACGTATCAATGCAGCGGCACGTGAATTTGGCATGCCTTACAGCGTGTTCATGAATGGCCTGAAAAAAGCAGACATTCAAGTCGATCGCAAGGTTCTGTCAGATATCGCAATTTTCGACAAGCCCGCATTTGCTCATTTCGTTGATCAGGCAAAAGCAAGTCTGGCCGTATAGATATTGCTTCGCAGTTTAATGACTGCGGAATTGAAAAGGGGGCGATTTGCTCCCTTTTTTGTTGGGTGTATGGTTTTATCCTAAACCTTTTTTATTCACGAAGAGTATAAATAGCACAAAATAAATTAAAGTTTATTTAGATTGGGCAGAGCACACCTGTGGTGCTGATGTTCATTGTGATTTTTCGTATTTTTTCGTGATTTTGCGAGTTATTGCCAGTTGGCAATATTCCCGTGAAAACCAATTCGTGGACAAGTTTTTTTCTATATTTTATGGAACAACTACAACAAATTCAGGAACAGGCGTTAGCTCAGTTTGCGTTGATTGGCGATGAAACTGAATTAGAGCAGGTAAAAGCAAAATATCTCGGCAAGGATGGCAGTCTGACTGCGTTGCTCAAAGGCTTGGGCAAATTGTCCAATGAAGAGCGACCTGCCGCAGGTGCGCGTATTAATGTGGTCAAACAGGCCATAGAAATGGCGCTTTCACAGCGCCGTGAAGCATTGGCGCAGGTGAAACTGGATGCCAGGCTTGCAGCAGAGTCGCTGGATGTGACTTTGCCGGGGCGCGGTAATGGCTGCGGCGGACTACATCCTGTCACGCGCACGCTTGCACGCATTGAGCATCTGTTTCATTCTTTGGGTTTCGCGGTGTCTGTCGGCCCTGAAATCGAGCATGATTTTTACAATTTTACCGCGTTGAATATTCCGGAAAATCATCCTGCCCGTGCAATGCACGACACTTTTTACATTGATCCTGAACATGTACTACGCACCCATACTTCGCCGGTGCAGGTGCGTTATATGGAAAATAATCAGCCTCCACTGAAAATCATTTCGCCTGGCAGAGTTTACCGCGTGGATTCCGATGCAACACATTCACCGATGTTTCATCAGGTCGAGGGTTTGTGGGTGGATGAGCACGTGAGTTTTGCCAATCTGAAGGGCGTGGTGCAGGATTTTCTGCAGCGATTTTTCGAACAGGATGATTTGCAGGTACGTTTTCGTCCCTCCTTTTTTCCGTTTACCGAACCATCGGCTGAAATGGACATGAGTTGGCGCGGCGGATGGTTGGAGATCGGCGGTTGTGGCATGGTGCATCCAAATGTTCTGAAGCATGTGAATATCGACAGTGAAAAATATCTGGGCTTCGCATTTGGTTTGGGCGTGGAACGACTGGCGATGCTGCGCTACGGCGTGAACGATTTGCGTCAGTTCTATGAGAGCGATTTGCGCTTTTTGAAACAATTCAATTAAAAATCATGAAATTCTCTGAAAATTGGTTACGAAGCTGGGTAAATCCAGATCTGTCCAGCGAAGCGTTGGGGCATGTGTTGACGATGGCAGGTCTCGAGGTCGAGGATCTTGCACCGGTCGCGCCAGCCTTTAATAATGTGGTCGTCGCTGAAGTATTGTCAGTTGAGAAGCATCCCGATGCGGACAGGCTCAACATCTGTCAGGTGAGCGTGGGTGAGGCGGAGTCGCTGACCATTGTGTGTGGTGCTGCCAACGTAGCGGTGGGCATTAAAGTGCCTTGTGCGCGTATTGGTGCGGTATTGCCAGGTGATTTTAAGATCAAGCAGGCCAAAGTGCGCGGCGTCAGTTCGTCAGGTATGCTGTGTTCGGCTGTCGAATTAGGTTTGGCAACCGAGAGTGATGGATTGTGGCTGTTGCCCGAGGGCGCGCCAGCAGGTCTCCCCCTGCGCGAATATCTGGAGCTGGATGATAAGCTGTTTACCTTAAAACTGACGCCTAATCGCAGCGATTGTTCCGGCATCAAGGGAATCGCACGCGAAGTTGCCGCACTGACCGGTAGTCACTATGACCCAATCAAGATTATTGAGCAGCAGGCTGATTTTTCCAGTCAGCTAGCGGTTGTGGTTGAAGACAAAGTCGCGTGTCCGTTATATTGTGGTCGGCAGGTTTTTGGCGTAAATGCCGCTGTCGCTACACCTGTCTGGATGCAACGTCGTCTGGAACGCAGCGGGCAGCGCCCTGTCAATGTGGTCGTCGACATCACTAATTACGTGATGATGGAATTGGGGCAGCCCATGCACGCATTCGATGCCGCAAACTTGTCAGGTAGCATTACCGTGCGCCGTGCCAGAAAAGACGAAGCACTGACCTTGCTAGGCGGGCAGGTGGTTGAATTGAATGAAGACGTGCTGGTGATCGCGGATGATGACAAGTTATTAGCGCTGGCAGGTATTATGGGTGGTATGGATAGCGGCGTCGAAACCACGACCCGGGACGTATTTTTGGAAGCTGCCTTCTTTCACCCTGATGCGATTGCCGGTCGTGCGCGTCGTTTCGGTCTGGCAACCGATGCTTCCTTCCGTTTCGAGCGTGGTGTTGATTTTGCAGCTACTCGTGCAGCACTGGAGCGTGCGACGCAATTGCTGCTTGCCATTTGCGGTGGGAAAGCCGGAGAAATAACCGAAGTCGCAGCTAGCCTGCCACTCCGTTCACCAATTACTGTGCGTGTCTCACGCGTGGCGCGCGTGCTGGGCATCGTGCTGGAATGCAACCAGATAGCAGAACTGTTCACCCGCTTGCAGTTTGAATTTGTCATGAGCGGTGAGGTATTTAGCGTCACGCCGCCCAGCTTTCGTTTTGACTTGTCCATCGAGTCCGACCTGATCGAAGAAATCGCTCGTATTCATGGTTATGACGTGATTCCGGCGCTAGCCCCGAGAGCTGCATTGACAATGTTACCTGACAGCGAGTTGCAGCGACCTCTGGCGCGTGTGCAACAGCTTATGGTTACGCGGGATTATCAGGAGATCGTCAGTTACGCCTTTGTCGAAGAGCAACTCGAACGTGAGTTATGTGCCAATCTAAATCCTGTCGTGTTGCAAAACCCGATTGTCAGCAATATGGCGGTGATGCGCAGCAGTTTGCTGGTCGGATTGGTTAGTGCCTTGCGCTTCAATCTAAACCGTAAACAGCCGCGTGTGCGTCTGTTTGAAATCGGCGCTTGTTTCTCAAAGCATGCTGATAAATACCTGCAAACTCAGCGCTTTTCGGGGATTGCTTATGGTAGTATCAGCCCGGAACAATGGGGCCTCGTGGCAAAACCAGTTGACTTCTATGATGTAAAAGCGGATCTGCAAGCCTTGTTTGAGCCGCGGATTTTGCGTTTCGTTGCGGCGGTACATCCGGCGTTGCATCCCGGTCGTTCGGCGCAAGTGATGCTGGCAGATAAAACCATAGGCTGGTTGGGTGAGCTGCATCCGCAGTGGCAGCAACAATACAATATGGCGCAATCGACCGTCTGGTTCGAGGTCGAGGTTGATGCATTAACGCAGTCCACCGTGCCTCGTATGAGTGAAATCGCTAAATTTTTGCCGGTGCGTCGTGATCTGGCCGTGCTGGTGGATGAATCTGTCAGTGCGCAAGTCTTGATAGATGCCATGCTGGAAACCAGCGTAGTGCAAGAAGTTGTTTTGTTTGATGTATATCGTGGAGCGGGTGTAACGCCTGGCAAAAAAAGTCTGGCATTTCGCATATCATTACAAGATACTCATAAGATGCTTACCGATGCAGAAATTGAGCCCGGTATCTCGCTGTTGATTGAAGTGTTAAAAAAGCAAGGCGCGCAATTGCGCATGTAAGGGAGAGTGATGATAACAACATTAACAAAAGCTGAACTGGCGGAATTATTGTTTGTCAGGGTTGGTCTGAATAAACGCGAAGCCAAAGATATGGTGGAGACTTTTTTTGAAGAAATACGCGTGCAACTTGAGCAGGGTGAGAGCGTAAAGTTATCCGGTTTTGGTAACTTTCAATTACGTGACAAGCCGCAGCGTCCCGGGCGCAATCCCAAAACTGGCATTGAAATTCCAATTTCAGCACGTCGCGTGGTGACCTTTCACCCCAGTCAAAAACTGAAAACACTGGTAGAAAAATCTTATCATGGAACTCCACACACCTAATTCAGAATTACCGCTTATTCCCGCGAAACGTTACTTCACCATCGGTGAGGTGAGCGAGTTATGCGGAGTAAAAGCGCATGTGTTGCGTTACTGGGAGCAGGAATTTACCCAGCTCAACCCGGTTAAGCGCAGCGGTAACCGGCGCTATTACCAACATCATGAAGTGGTACTCATCAGGCGCATTCGTGAACTGCTGTATGAGCAGGGTTTTACCATCAGCGGTGCTCGCAACCGGCTCGCCGGTGCACGGGTGAATCTGATAGGCGCGGAGGAGGTGCCCGTAAAGTTGGCTGCGGACACGGCGATGGCTTTCCTTAAGCAGGAAATTGGCGAGATCCTCGCCTTGTTGGAATGAAAGTAAAAATCCTCCATTTTACGGTATGCTCTGTTATAATGACCAGCTTCAGCGTGTAGCGCAGCCTGGTAGCGCACTACCTTGGGGTGGTAGGGGTCGGAAGTTCGAATCTTCTCACGCTGACCAAATAAAACCAGTTAATTCATAGAATTAACTGGTTTTTCTTCTTAATCTAAAGTTTTGTTATGCCGGTGAGGCTGTTTTTTGCTCTTCCTGTTTCTAAAATTCGCTCTGTTTATTTTTCTCGCCAGAGGAACTCGTGTCATGTCACTCATCAAACGTTGGGTAAAGACGCTTGAGTTTGATGCGCACATCATTAGTCGCGAATTGCCAATTCACCTGGGCGTAAACCTGGTCACGGCGCGATTGCCATGCAGCAACCTCCGCAAGCAACGTCACTTTGTACCGCTTTATTGAACAACTTTCACCACCGAGAAAAGCGGGCGAAAGTATCGCACTATCCATACGTCATATCTTGCGTGATACGACACTAGCAATTAGGAACTTTGCAGAACTTACCATATTCAGCAAATCTTTCAGTTGGACTCGCTAACACAACGAGCCCACTCTTAACGTGTCAATTACAAATTTTGGTGACTGCCATCACAAGTCATGCCATTGCCGCTATGCTTGCAGCCGCAAAAATATACGGTTTCCGATTTTTCTGCCTTGAATTCTGCCG
>CAIWRI010000014.1 GCA_903915035.1 uncultured Nitrosomonadales bacterium
CAGATTTTACATAAAGCGAAAAAGCTTTATTGCAGTTTAAAATATTGAGCCATGCTCATTTAACAAAGAACAACGTCCCTATCGTCTAGAGGCCTAGGACATCGCCCTTTCACGGCGGTAACACGAGTTCGAATCTCGTTGGGGACGCCACAACATAGCCTGTGAATTGGCAGCATTTTTAGTTGACAGAAAAGCCCGTTTTATTCACGGGCTTTTTTACGCCTGTTGCTGACAGGCTGCTACGTTCATTCCCTTATCCCCATACCCGTCTGTTGTTATTTTGTCGAAAACTTTCACCGTTCTATTGTCATTAGAAGAGATTATTGGTAGTCTGCCTCTGCATGATTCTGCTTAAAGGGATCGTTTCAGTTTACGGGGTCGTGATGCTGCGAATTTTTGAAAAAATGCAGCGACAGGAGATCGGATGGCTGGTTTTGTTATTGCTGTCACGGGTGCTGGCAGTTTGGTACCTTGTCAGGGGTAATTTCAAAACAGAATTTAGTACGTTAATTGAAAAGCAGCAGCGTACTGCCGGCGCTTCGCCCACTCGACCATTCTGTTCAATTTGTTTCGCGTTTAAACTCTTACTGGGCCCTATTCAGAGCCGTTTATTCGTAAGGTTGAACAGTGTGCCGAATCAGGAATACTTTAGGGAGCTCGCTCAATAATTAACAGCAACACCCCGGATAGAATAATCAATTTTTACCTGAAGAACACACTAATGACTAAAGCGCATCATATTATTATCGTAGGCGGCGGTGCCGCCGGTCTGGAACTGGCAACCAAGCTTGGCAATAAGCTTGGAAAAAAGAAGCTTGCTGAAATTACATTGATTGATTCGAGTCGCACGCATATCTGGAAGCCGCTGTTGCATGAAGTGGCAGCAGGGACGCTGGATTCATCTGAGGATCAGCTGGAATATCTGGCGCAGGCGCAATGGAACAACTTTCGTTACCGTCTAGGGCGAGTGATTGGCCTGGATCGTGAAAGTAAAGAGCTGCTGCTGGAACCTACTTTGAATGATGAAGGGGAAGAAATTATCCCCGAACGTCGTTTCAGTTATGACACGCTGGTCTTTGCCGTGGGCAGTTTGAGTAATGATTTTGGTATTCCAGGCGTAAAGGATCATTGCCTTTTTCTCGACAGCACTGAACAGGCCGAGCGTTTCCAAAAAAATCTGCTAAACCGTATGCTCAAAGCACATTCGCAGAGTAAACCGATTGAGCAGGGACAGTTGCACGTCGCCATTGTCGGGGCTGGAGCTACCGGCGTGGAGCTTGCCGCCCAGCTTCACCATGTCACCCGTCTGGTTTCCGCTTACGGGCTGGATTCGATTGATCCCGCCGAAGATATCAAGCTGCATGTCATTGAAGCGGGCCCGCATATTCTGCCGGCGCTGCCGCAGCGATTATCCGATGCGGCGATGCGCGAATTGCACCGACTAGGCGTCACTGTGCACCTTAACCAGCGCGTGGTGGAAATTAACGCTGCCGGTATCGTTGCAGCTTCAGGCGTGATTATTCCGGCGGCGATCAAGGTCTGGGCGGCTGGCATCAAGGCACCCGAATTTCTGAAAGACATTGCCGGGCTGGAAACCAACCGGATTAATCAACTGGTGGTCAAGCGCAATTTACAATCTACCCGCGACGAGAGTATTTTTGCCATCGGCGACTGTGCAGCCTGTCCTATGGATGATCAGGGCAATAATGTACCGCCGCGCGCTCAGGCCGCACATCAGCAGGCAATGACATTGTCCAGAACGCTGGTGCGCAGGCTTAAAGGCGAGCCGCCGCTCGATTATACTTACCGGGATTTTGGTTCGCTGGTCGCGATGGGGCATTACACGACCGTCGGCAATCTGATGGGAGGATTGGCAGGCTCGATGATGGTTTCTGGCTATATTGCGCGCTTTGTCTATCTTACGCTGTACAAGATGCATCAGGCTGCGCTGTATGGATGGCCGCGCGCGATCCTCATCAGTTTATTGCATTTCTTACGCAAGGGAATTGATCCCCAGGTAAAATTGCACTAGCCGGAACCGTTAAAGCCTGAGTGCGTTGCGGACTTGCTGCGTCAGCTTGTCCGACAGGCAGTCGAGTTCCACCTTGTCAGCCATTGAACGCAACCAGGTCAGTTGCCGTTTGGCTAGTTGGCGGGTGGCGATGATGCCTGTTTCAATCAATCGCGCCTCGCTGATTTCATTTTCCATATACTGCCATGCCTGGCGGTAACCGACGCAGCGCATCGAAGGCAGTTCAGGGTGCAAGCTGTAATTACCTCGCAAGTCTCGCAACTCGTCAATAAGCCCTTGTTGCAGCATCTGTTTGAAGCGAGTTTCGATACGCTTGTGCAAAATGCTGCGATCGGAAGGAATCAGTGCAATTGATGTGATTTGAAAGGGAAGTATTTTGCCCCCACTCTCATCCTTTTCTTCTTCTGAGAGAGGACTAAGTTTAAACAATTCCGACATCGGTCTACCGGTTAAATGGTAAATCTCCATGGCACGTCCGATGCGCTGCGTGTCGTTGGGCGACAACCGCGCGGCGCTGACCGGATCAACGTTGGCCAGTTGCCGGTGCAGATAAGCGATGCCGTGCTGCGCGATGATCGTATCCAGTTCCGCTCGCACAGCGGCATCGGCGACCGGCAAGTGTGGTGCGGCATCGGCGACCGGCTGGAGTGGTGCGGCATCGGCGACCGGCCTGAGTGGTGCGGCATCGGCGACCGGCCTGAGTGGTGCGGCATCGGCGACCGGCTGGAGG
>CAIWRI010000015.1 GCA_903915035.1 uncultured Nitrosomonadales bacterium
AGATACGCCAGGTTGGCATTGTGCGACCAGTCCTTGCCTGAACTCAGTTGTATACGTGCGTCGGCGTGACGCAGAATTCGTAGTGCTCATGATAGTGTCCACTTAAATTAGGTGGACGCTATGCTCCTAGCTTTCGCTAACAGAATCAATATGGGGCGGTCGGACGCTTACGGATGGCCTCTTACTTCCCTTGCCCCTTGCCCCTTGCCCCTTTTTTGTCACTCCTGCCTGTTCCCGATGTACGCAATATGACGTATTCCGTCATGAGCGCTGCCGCTCTATTCTCCGTACAGCAAAGTTTTCACCACTTTATATCAGGAGTATTAAACATGGCGCATCAAATCAGCTTGTACAAAAAACGCATGATCGTTCAATCCATCACGGCAGCCACACTGCTGATCGCGCTCAGTGCTCAGGCCGTTGAAACCATTGATTTCGGCAATGACAAATCGCTCAGTCTGGGGTTCGGTATGCGTACCAGCTTTAGCAGTGTCGAAAATGGCGCGACCAATGGCACATCCCGCTCTAATGATTTCAATATTGATAGTGCGCGCCTGTTTGTGGGTGCCTCGCTGACTAAAGATATCAAGGGCATGTTCAATACTGAAAAAGACGCGAATGGAAATATTCAGGTCATGGATCTGGTCGGCGAATTTGCCCTCACGCCTGACGTAAATATCTGGGCGGGCCGCATGCTCTCGCCTAGTGATCGCGCCAATATGGCCGGCGGCTACTATTCACTGGGTGGCGGTTACGCGGGGGTCGTGGCCTCCAGATATGGCGCTAATGGCGGTATCGTCGCAGGCCGTGACGATGGCGTAACTCTGTGGGGAAATGCGCTGGACAACAAGCTGGGCTATTCCTTCGGCGCATTTCAAGGCTACACCTTAGGTATAGGGTCGCTCACTCAATCACAAGCTAAGACAGCTGGTGTCAAGTCTGCGGATAACCTGATGTATGCAGCCCGCCTGCAATACGATTTCTGGGATGCGGAACCCGGTTATTATGGTACCGGAACTTATCTGGGCGCAAAGGATATTCTGGCGGTGGGTATTGCGGGCAGAACACAGAATGATGGCGTATTGACTACGAGTGGAATAGGTAATTATTCATCCGGCAATATCGACTTTCTGCTGGAAAAGAAAATTGCCGGTGCCGGTGCGGTATCACTGGAAGGCGCTTATTACAACTACAACACCAGCGGTGTGATTCTGTCCGAACAAGGCAAAGCCTATCTGGCCGGTGCCGGCTATATTTTCAAGGACAAGCTGGGCATGGGGCAATTACAACCTTTTACCCGCTATCAAAAGTTTGACGCGGATAACAATATTACAACCCGGCAATATGACCTGGGCGTGAACTACATTATCGACGGTTATAACGCGCAGGTAAGCGGCACCTACAGTAAGACGGATGTGACCAGCCAAACCAGTATCAATAAAGTCGTTGTCGCTTTGCAATTGCAATTTTGAGTCAACCTATCTCAACCCGCTATTTACAAGGATTAAAGCACATGAAATCTCCTCACTCATTTATCAAATCCATGACGGTCATCGCAACGGCTGTGGCCATTATGTCGGGTAGCCTGACAGCACTGGCCGCAGAGGATAAGGAGCCGATCAAGGTCGGTATCCTGCATTCTTTGTCAGGCACCATGGCGATCTCCGAAACCGCACTCAAAGATATGGCCTTGATGACCATAGAGGATATCAATAAGCATGGCGGGGTAATGGGTCGCCAACTGGAACCGGTCGTCGTTGATCCTGCTTCGAATTGGCCTTTGTTTGCCGAAAAGGCACGCCAGTTGCTCTCTAAAGATAAGGTCGCAGTCACCTTTGGCTGCTGGACCTCGGTTTCCCGTAAATCCGTGTTGCCGGTATACAAGGAACTGGACGGCTTGTTGTTCTATCCTGTGCAATATGAAGGGGAAGAGCTGGAAAAGAACGTGTTTTACACCGGGGCGGCACCTAATCAGCAGGCCATTCCGGCAGTGGAGTACTTGATGAGCAAGGATGGCGGCAGCGCCAAGCGCTTCGTATTGCTGGGCACAGACTATGTCTATCCGCGCACCACCAACAAAATTCTGCGCGCCTATCTGAATAAACATGGCGTGTCGGATGCGGACATCATGGAGGAGTACACCCCGTTTGGCCAGTCTGATTACCAGACGATCATCGCCAAGATCAAGAAATTCTCAGCGGAGGGCAAGAAAACGGCTGTGATCTCTACCATCAATGGCGATTCCAATGTGCCTTTTTACAAGGAATTGGGTAACCAGGGACTGAAGGCTACGGATGTGCCGGTGATGGCCTTTTCTGTGGGGGAGGAAGAGTTGCGCGGCGTCGATACCAAACCGCTGGTGGGTGAACTGGCTGCCTGGAATTATTTCATGAGTCAGAGTAATCCGGTCAACAACGCGTGGAAGAAGGAATGGGCCGCGTATGCCAAGGCGAAACATTTGCCTGGCGCTGACAAACCACTGACCAACGATCCGATGGAAGCAACTTATGTCGGCATCCACATGTGGAAACAGGCCGTTGAAAAAGCCGGTACTACCGATGTGGACAAAGTCATCGGTGCGATGGGCGGACAGACATTCAAGGCGCCGGACGGATACACGATTGAAATGGACGCGAAGAATCACCATCTGCACAAGCCGGTATTGATTGGTGAAGTGAAGGCCGACGGTCAGTTTAACGTGGTCTGGAAATCAACAGGTCCGATCAAGGCTCAGCCATGGAGTCCTTATATTGTCGGAAATGACAAGAAGAAAGACCAACCGGAAGCTAAGTAATAAAGCCGTTTAACTTGTCAAGCCGCTGTGCCCCTCAGGTTGCAGCGGCGCTATTTTTAAGCGTCGTTTTGTGATCTCAATGCCGACAAATTTTTACGAGAGTTAAGATAAATGAAAATCGCAAAAATAATAGTCGCTTTAGTGCTGGCATGGTTGTTTGCCGGAACAGCTTACGCCCTGACAGCCGCAGACAGGATGTTGCTATCAGCAGGCGACAATGATCAGCGTATTGCCAGCATTGCCAAAGTGGTGGCGGCAGGGGACGCAAGCGCCGTCCCTTTCCTTAAAAGCCTGCTCGATGACAGCGTTAAAGTTGCCGGCAGCAAGGTGTTCATCGCAGGAGCCGATGCGGTAACGGATGCCGCAACCGGCGTGCGCGTTGAGTTGCCGGTTAACGCTGCTG
Organism: uncultured Nitrosomonadales bacterium; assembly: GCA_903915035.1. Classification (GTDB taxonomy): domain Bacteria; phylum Pseudomonadota; class Gammaproteobacteria; order Burkholderiales; family Gallionellaceae; genus Gallionella. The sequence continues at coordinate 3,198 of CAIWRI010000015.1, forward strand.
ATGTGGTCAATAACAACCGCATGCGCAGTGAGTTGGTGTCGGCTATCGCGGCCCTTGAGCTGCAATCTCCTGATGTGGCGATACGCATGCAGGCGGCACAGGCGCTGCGCCAGTCGGATGCGGGGGACTCGACACTGACGCTGGTCAAAAATGCTGAGAAAACCGAGCAGAACAGCAAAGTTAAAAGCGTGCTCGGGGAAATTCGTGCCGGGATTGAGCTTAGCGGGCCGGATCAGGCAACCAGGCTCAACGCTGCGCAAGAGCTGGGGGGTAGTACGAGTGCCCAAATGCGCCAGTTACTCGTTATTCGTCTTCAACCGGGCGGGGAAACTGACCCGCAGGTGAAACAGCTTATCACCAGTTCCTTGCGTGCCATGGATGCGCGTCTGGCTTATTACGAGCAGGCAGGAATTGTATTTACAGGGCTAAGCCTGGGCAGTGTCCTGCTGCTGGCGGCCTTGGGACTTGCGATTACCTACGGTCTTATGGGGGTGATCAATATGGCGCATGGCGAAATGATGATGCTGGGCGCTTATGCAACCTACCTGGTCGAAAACTTCTTTAGAAATTATCTGCCGGAGTGGTTTGATGCGTATGTGCTGGTGGCAATCCCGGTGGCTTTTATCTTGACAGCGATCATCGGCATGATCCTTGAACGCACCGTTATTCGTCATCTGTATGGAAGGCCGCTGGAGACGCTGTTGGCGACCTGGGGTATCGGCCTGATTCTGATGCAGCTGGTAAGAACGGTGTTTGGCGCACAGAACGTGCAAGTGGAAAATCCGGGCTGGATGTCCGGTGGTATCGAGCTCGCAGCTAACCTGGTGCTGCCCTACAATCGCCTCGCTATTATCGTGTTTTCGCTGACGGTATTGCTGCTGGTGTGGACCTTGCTCAACAAGACACGTCTGGGACTGTTTGTGCGCGCCGTCACGCAAAATCGCAGCATGGCGGGTTGTGTCGGCGTTAATACCGCAAGGATTGATGCCTGGGCTTTCGGTCTGGGTTCCGGTGTAGCGGGATTAGCGGGGGTCGCCTTAGCGCAGATCGGCAACGTAGGACCGGATCTGGGTAAGACTTATATCGTCGACTCCTTCATGGTGGTGGTGCTGGGCGGCGTGGGACAATTGGCCGGAACGGTTTACGCGGCGCTGGGTTTAGGGCTGGTGAATAAATTTCTGGAAGGCTATGCAGGCGCTGTTCTGGCAAAAATCATCGTGCTTGTCATCATCATCATTTTTATCCAGAAGCGGCCTCAAGGCATATTTGCCTTGAAGGGTCGTTCAGTGGACTGAGGCTATCATGTCAACTCAATATCAACCATTTTTGTTACGTATGCTGGGCAATTCCCGCTGGACGGGCTATGCGATCTCAGTTATTTTTCTCTGCATCCTGATACCGGTGCTTAATTTAGTGGTGCCGGAAGGCAGCCTGTTGCATGTTTCAAATTATACGGTCTCCATAGGCGGCAAAATACTTTGCTATGCCATGGTGGCACTTGCGATGGATTTGATCTGGGGCTATACCGGTATTCTCAGTCTGGGGCATGGTTTGTTTTTTGCCTTAGGCGGCTACGCCTGCGGCATGTATCTGATGCGGCAGGTCGGCGTCGATGGCGTGTATCACAGCAACCTGCCGGATTTTATGGTGTTCCTGGACTGGAAAACGTATCCCTGGTACTGGACCGGGACAGAGCACTTTTTGGTGGCGATGTTGCTGGTGGTAGCGGTCCCTGGCATACTGGCTTTCGTGTTCGGCTGGTTCGCTTTTCGTTCACGCATCAAGGGGGTTTATTTCTCCATCATTACCCAGGCGCTGACCTACGCGTTCATGCTGTTCTTTTTTCGCAATGAAACCGGTTTCGGTGGCAACAATGGTTTTACCGATTTTAAACGCCTGCTTGGCATCCCGATAGCCACACCGGAAATGCGCATGTTTCTGTTTGCGTTGAGCGGTTTGACTTTGTTACTGATGCTGTGGATGTCGCGCTGTATCGTGGACAGTAAATTCGGCAGGGTGTTAACTGCCATTCGCGATGCGGAATCCCGCGTGATGTTCTCAGGCTACAACCCGCTGCATTACAAACTGGCCATCTGGACGCTATCTGCCATGATGTGCGGGGTTGCCGGTGCACTGTATGTGCCGCAGGTAGGCATCATTAATCCCGGCGAAATGTCCACGGCCAACTCGATTGAAATCGCCATTTGGGTTGCCGTAGGCGGACGCGGCACGCTGATCGGTCCGTTGCTGGGCGCGGCTTTTGTGACCGGCATGAAAAGCTGGTTTACCGCAACCTTCCCTGAATATTGGCTGTATTTTCTCGGTCTGTTGTTTATCGTGGCGACGCTCTATCTGCCGGACGGCGTAATGGGTCTGGCTAAAAAACTAAAGGGTAAATTGCTATGATCAGCGATAATTTTACCGGCTCTCAGGCTACCGGCGGCAGTCATCTTTTACAGCCGGGCGTGCTGGATAGCTCGCATGGGGTAGTGCTTTATCTGGAGGATATTACCGTCAGTTTCGATGGCTTTCGGGCGCTCAATAAGCTCAGTTTTTCGGTCGATGTCGGTGAACTGCGCTGCATCATCGGTCCTAATGGTGCGGGCAAGACCACCATGATGGATGTGATCACCGGTAAAACCCGGCCTGATTCAGGTAGTGTGTTTTTCGGCCAGACGCTGGATCTTTCCCGCATGACTGAGCCGCAGATTGCGCAGGCAGGCATAGGCCGGAAATTCCAGAAACCAACGGTTTTTGAACAGCACACCGTATTTGAGAATCTGGAGCTGGCGTTAAAAACAGATAAGCGCATCTGGCATTCCTTGTTCGGCAAGCTAAAGGGGGAGGAGCGTGACAGCATTCATGAAATCCTCTCTACCATCGCGCTGCTGGAAAAGACCAATACCCGTGCCGGTCTGTTGTCGCACGGGCAAAAACAATGGCTGGAGATCGGCATGTTGCTAGCTCAGCAGCCCTTGTTACTGTTGCTGGATGAGCCGGTAGCCGGGATGACGGATCAGGAAACGGAACGTACCGCAGAACTGCTCAATACGCTGGCGGGCAAACATTCCATCGTGGTGGTGGAGCATGACATGGACTTTGTAGCCAGTATTGCACGCAAAGTAACGGTATTGCATGAAGGCTCGGTACTGGCTGAAGGTGATATGAATAAAGTGCAGAATGATGAAAAAGTAATCGAGGTGTATCTTGGACGATAATATGCTGGAAGTTGGCGGACTCAATCAATATTACGCGGGCAGTCATATCTTGCGTGACGTGGCTTTTTCAGCGCCGATGGGTGCCTGTACCGTATTGCTGGGACGCAATGGCGTGGGCAAGACGACCTTGCTGAAATGTCTGATGGGGGTGCTGCCAATTAAAAGCGGGTCTGTTATTTTTAACGGGCAGGATGTCACGGCTATGCCAACTTATGGCAGGGCTGCTGCGGGCATGGCTTATGTGCCGCAAGGGAGGGAAATCTTTCCGAGGCTGAGCGTCGAAGAAAACCTGCTGATGGGGCTGGCCGTGGTTAAAGGCCGCGCAGCGAAAACGGTACCTGAAGACGTGTTCGAGATGTTCCCCGTGCTAAAAGACATGCTGCACCGGCGCGGCGGCGATCTCTCGGGTGGACAGCAACAGCAATTGGCCATCGGTCGTGCGCTGGTGTCGCGACCCAAGTTGCTCATTTTGGATGAGCCCACCGAAGGCATACAGCCTTCTATTATTAAAGACATCGAGCGTGTCATCCGTACTTTGTCGCAACGGGGTGATATGGCGATTTTGCTGGTGGAGCAGTATTACGATTTTGCGCGCGCGCTGGCGGACCATTATCTGGTGATGTCGCGCGGACAAATTGTCAAACAGGGTGCGGGGAAGGATATGGATCTGGATAATATTCGCGATTTTGTGGCATTATGAGGACATGCAGATAACGTCAAACGAAGTGCTCAAGCCCGCGTTATGGGAAGCCGAACTAAAGCTGGGGTTTATTCGACGCAACGGTCGCAGTCTGCTGGCGCGCCGTAGTCACTTCGGACCCCTGGTCGTACAGAAAGCACTCTATCCGGAAGGGGATGAAATTTGTCATGTCATTATCCTGCACCCGCCGGGCGGGGTGGCAGGCGGCGACCGTTTGAATATCGCGGTGGAAGTCGGTGCAGAGGCGCATACATTACTGACGACACCGGGTGCCGGAAAATGGTACAAGGCGAATGGTGCTGAGGCCTCGCAACAGTTAGTTTTGGACGTGCAGGATAATGCCTTGCTCGAATGGTTGCCGCAGGAAACCATCGTGTACGATGCGGCACAAGCGACTTGGCAGGCACGAGTGGAATTGGCTGAAACAGCCCGTTATGCCGGATGGGATATTACCTGTCTGGGGCGCCAGGCCTGCGGGGAAAAATTTCGCAGCGGACGGTTGCGACAAAACTTACAAATATACCGCGCTTCACGCCTGCTCTGGAGTGAACAAGCCAATCTGGCCGGAGGCGATTATTTTTTGATGGCGGCGGCGGGTTTACAAGGCTGCCCGGTTTATGCCACCTTTGTGGTAGCCGCCGGTGCGACGGCACCGGAAATATTGGCGCAGTGCCGGGCGATAGAAGCGAATGATGCGGGGCGTGTCGGCGTGAGTGCCTTGCCTGAAATTTTTGTCGCACGTTATCTGGGGCATAGTGCTCAGGCTGCGCGAGAATATTTTGAACTGTTATGGGCGATACTGCGTCCCTGTTATGCGGGTGTTGCGGCACGACGCCCCAGAATATGGAATACTTAAACCGTTAAGAGCATCCGAAGGAGAAAAGCATTATGGAACTGACCCCAAGAGAAAAAGACAAATTATTGCTGTTTACCGCGGGTTTGCTGGCTGAACGCCGCAAGGCGCGTGGTCTCAAACTTAACTATCCCGAGGCGGTGGCCTATATTTCTGCCGCGATTCTCGAAGGCGCGCGGGACGGGCGCACGGTGGCTGAAATGATGAGCTATGGCACGACGCTGCTCACACGCGATGAGGTGATGGATGGCATCGCGGAATTGATCCCGGAAATTCAGGTGGAAGCGACTTTCCCGGATGGCACTAAACTGGTCACCGTTCACAACCCGATTATTTAAAGTGAGGCTTATATGAAACGCTTTTTGCTTGCAATCGCTACCTTTTTACCGTCACTGGCGATGGCGCATACGGGCACTGATGCCGGATTGCACCATGGCTCAACTTTTATGCTGGGACTCATGCACCCGTTCACCGGTGTAGATCATATGGCGGCAATGATTGCCGTCGGTATCTGGACCATGCAGTCCTTTAAGAATAATCGCGTATGGTTCGCCCCGGTCATGTTTGCCGGTATGTTGCTTGTCGGTGGCATGCTGGGTTTTGCCGGACTGAGCTTACCCGCTATCGAGCCGATGATTGCCGTTTCCCTGCTGGTGCTGGGGCTGTTTGTCGCGCTGCGCGTGAAACTGCCGTTGTTGTTGAGTGTTGCGCTGGTCGGTTTTTTTGCCATTTTTCACGGCATTGCCCATGGCAGCGAATTACCTGCCGCACAGGCGATGGCAATTCTATCCGGCATGGCGGCAGGCACCCTGCTGCTGCACATGACAGGCATGCTGTTAAGTTTCCTGTTGGAGCGTAACAACTGGTTGCCGCGTATCGCGGGTTTTAGTGTCGCCTTATTGGGTGTCAGCCTGTTGGCTGGCGCATTCTGAGTAAGACGGCCATGATTCCGGGAGAAATGCGCGTTGATGAGGGTGAGATTGAATTGAATGTTGATCGCCGTAGCTTAAATCTGGTGGTTGCGAATACCGGCGATCGGCCCATACAGGTAGGTTCTCATTATCATTTTGCCGAGACCAATGCGGCGCTGGCATTTGATCGTGTCGCCGCGCGGGGTATGCGTCTGAATATTGCCAGTGGCACGGCGGTTCGCTTTGAGCCAGGACAGAGTCGCACGGTCAGTCTGGTTGATTATGCCGGACACCGTAGAGTGTTTGGATTTCGTGGTCTGGTTCAGGGCGCGCTTTAAACTTAAGGACACTAGTTGATGACTTCAATTTCTCGCCGCGCCTATGCTGAAATGTTTGGTCCCACCGTGGGGGACAGAGTACGTCTGGCCGATACCGATCTGTTTATCGAAGTCGAGCATGACCACACCATTTATGGCGAAGAGGTTAAATTCGGCGGTGGTAAGGTGATTCGCGATGGCATGGGGCAGGGGCAGGAAGTCTCCGCCTATGTCGCTGATACCGTGATAACCAATGCGCTGATTCTGGATCACTGGGGTATTATCAAGGCAGACATCGGCATCAAGGACGGACGCATCTTGTTGATTGGCAAGGCGGGTAATCCGGATGTGCAACCCGGCGTCACTATTTCCATCGGAGCGGGTACGGAAATTATTGCCGGAGAAGGCATGATCGTTACCCCCGGCGGGATTGATACGCATATTCACTTTATCTGTCCGCAGCAAATCGACGAGGCGCTTAACTCCGGCGTGACCACCATGATAGGCGGGGGCACGGGACCGGCAACGGGCACTTATGCGACGACCTGTACGCCGGGCCCCTGGCACATTCATCGTATGTTGCAGGCCGCCGAAGCCTTTCCGATGAATCTGGGTTTTTTGGGTAAGGGCAATACCTCATTGCCTGAACCCTTAATCGAGCAGATTAAAGCCGGTGCGATCGGACTGAAACTGCATGAGGATTGGGGAACCACGCCTGCCGCGATCGACAACTGCCTGTCGGTGGCGGATCGCTATGATGTTCAGGTGGCGATACACACCGATACGCTCAACGAATCGGGCTTTGTCGAGACAACGGCTGCGGCATTCAAGGGACGCACCATCCATACCTATCATACCGAAGGTGCAGGCGGAGGACATGCGCCCGATATCGTCAAGCTGGCCGGCTTGCCGAATGTCTTGCCTTCGTCCACCAACCCGACAAGGCCCTTCACCATCAACACCATTGATGAGCATCTGGATATGCTGATGGTTTGCCATCATCTCGATCCTGCTATCGCTGAGGATGTCGCTTTCGCCGAAAGTCGCATCCGCCGTGAGACGATTGCGGCTGAAGATATTCTGCATGATCTGGGTGCGCTGAGTATGTTTTCCAGCGATTCGCAGGCCATGGGACGTGTGGGCGAAGTCATTATGCGTTGCTGGCAAACGGCACACAAAATGAAGCAGCAGCGCGGTGCGCTCACCGGTGATGGTGCGCGTAACGATAATTTCAGAGCCAAACGCTACATCGCCAAATACACCATCAATCCGGCGCTGGCACATGGCATTTCACATGAAGTCGGCAGTATTGAAGTCGGTAAACTGGCGGATCTGGTGCTGTGGAAACCCGCCTTCTTTGGCGTCAAACCCAGTCTTATTTTAAAAGGCGGCATGATTGCCAGTGCGGCGATGGGGGATGCCAATGCATCTATTCCGACGCCGCAACCGGTGCATTATCGACCGATGTTTGGTGCTTTTGGCGGCGCGGTGCAAGCCACTTCGCTGACTTTTGTTTCTCAGGCGGCGCTAAGCAATCCGGACGTATTGGCATTGGGATTGAAAAAACGCTTATCGGCGGTAAAAAATACCCGCAATCTGGGTAAAAGCGACATGATCCACAACGATTATGCCCCCGATATTACCGTCGATCCGGAAACCTATCTGGTTCATGCCGATGGTCAGTTGTTGATGTGCGAACCCGCCACGACCCTGCCTATGGCGCAACGCTATTTCCTGTTCTGATGTTACTCATCACTGAAATCACTGCTCAAGACGAGCCGTACAACGAGCAGCTGATCCTGCCCTTTGATCGTCGCCAGAAAAGCCGCTTGCGCGTCACATTAGCGTCCGGCGAAGAGGCGGGGATATTCATGGCGCGGGGAACCGTGCTGCGCGGCGGAGACCGCTTGAAAGCGGCTGACGGGCGCGTGGTGCTGATCGTGGCGGCGGATGAACCTGTCATGCGGGTGACAGCGGATACCCCGATACAACTCATGCGTGCGGCCTATCATCTGGGAAATCGTCATATTCCGTTAGAAGTGGGGGAGGGCTGGTTGAAACTTTTGCAGGATCATGTCTTGCAGGAAATGCTGACAGGGTTGGGCGTCGCTGTCGTTTATCAGGAGGCTTCGTTTGAGCCGGAAGGGGGCGCCTATGGTGGCGGACATCGACACTCAGGGGACGATAGCCCGGCTGAATTCATCCGGCTGCCATTGTCTTTAAGGAAACGCCGTGATTGATTCGATAGCGCTACCCCGATTGCTGCAACTGGCCAGCACGATGTTGCCGGTGGGTGCCTACAGTTATTCACAGGGGCTGGAATGGGTGGTGGAGGACGGGACTGTTCATGATGCCGTCAGTGCCGAGCAATGGATAAGTGATGTGCTGAGCTACTCCCTGAGCCGCTTTGAACTTCCCGTATTGTGGCGTATGTGCCACGCCTGGCGGGATGATAACGGGGCGGCTATCATCCATTGGAATGAGGTGTTCTGTGCCGGACGTGAAACCGCGGAATCTCGTGCTGAGACCTTGCAAATGGGCTACTCATTGTGCCGGCTGCTTGAATCGCTAGCGACAGATCCTTCAGCCGAACTCAACCGGATACAAGGACTGACCGCCAAGAGTTTCCCTGCCGTGTATGCCTGTGTTGTCATACTCTGGCAAATCCCTGTACTTGCCGCTGTGCAGGCTTATGCCTGGTCATGGATAGAAAATCAGGTGAGTGCCGCGATGAAAACCATACCGCTGGGGCAGGTTGCAGGGCAACGCATGCTGCTGTCTTTGGGCAATCGCCTGCCGGCACTGGTTGAGATGGCGAGCAAGCTCGAAGATGATGAATTGAGCAATTTTATGCCCGGGCTGGCGCTGGCTTTTTGTCACCATGAAACCCAGTACAGTCGTTTATTTAGATCCTGAAACATTTTTGGAAATTATCTGATGAGTTTAAAAGAAACCTTGCGCGTGGGTATTGGCGGTCCTGTTGGCTCCGGTAAAACTGCACTGACCCTTGCCCTGTGCAGACGGTTGCGTGCTAATTACAATATCGCGGTGGTCACCAATGATATTTATACCAAAGAAGATGCCGAATTTTTGACGCGTAACGAGGCGCTTGAACCTGAACGCATCATCGGCGTAGAAACAGGGGGGTGTCCACACACCGCCATACGCGAAGATGCGTCTATGAATCTGGAGGCAGTCGATCAGCTTTGCCGGCGTTTTGCCGGACTGGATATCGTGTTTATCGAAAGTGGTGGCGATAATCTTTCGGCCACCTTTAGCCCCGAATTGTCGGATCTGACCTTGTACGTTATTGATGTTGCCGCGGGCGAAAAAATTCCACGCAAGGGAGGGCCGGGCATTACCAAATCGGATTTATTGGTAATCAATAAGATTGATCTCGCACCGATGGTGGGGGCGTCTCTGGAAGTGATGGCCGTTGACGCCAAGCGTATGAGAGGAGATCGTCCCTTTTTGTTCAGCAATCTTAAAACAGGGCAAGGTGTCGATGAAATTATTCAGTTTATCGAACGTCAAGGGCTAATGCTTGATGCCTGAATTTGTGTGCCGTTCCGGTAAGCTACCGTTGAGCCAATGTTGCTGCCAGCAGCGACAAATTTGGCGGCATTCTGTTACATTCTGACAGCTTGTCTGGAAATTAATTCGCCAAAACAGGTACTGCGATTGCCCTTGCAGGGGAGTGGCAATTGCAACCGGAAGATTGCCGGCTTTGCCGGCGGGGCTTTATTCCGGGTCTGTTGATCGTTTCTTCAAATGTGCCGCCAGTGCGCCATCCCTCATCGCGAGATGCATATCGAACCTCCAATTGAAGCACACCCGGCCGGATTATCCGCGCCGAAAATTGTCTCTGAAAATACCATGCGTTCAGTGTCTCGATTGAAGCGCAGCCCGAGAATTCAATCGCGTTTGTTCTGACGCATGAGTTTGGCGAACGCAGGAATTGCAAAGCCGCTATGGGTTGACCGTTATTCATTGCCAGAATCAGACTGTCAGCAGGGATGGCGTGGCCTGCAGCCGGTTATGCCGTTCAATGCGCCCGTTCTCAGAGCCCGTATTGTCGTGGTTTGCAGGATCGTGTGCCTTGGCGTAAATACGACAATCCGGAAAATTTTGTCGCACAAGAGACGAGGGGAGGAGCGCAATGGTATGATGAATATGCCGATACCTTTTCTACATACCCGTTTTTTTGCTAATGCACGGTCCGGGATGAAACGCATAAAGATTGTAATTTCATGAGCCTGATAGACGATAAATCCATTTTTACCGCAATGAAGCAAAACAGTCCATTCGCCGTGACGGAGACTTTTACGCTGGGGCAGGCATTTTCAAAGGGAACGCGGGCCTGGGCCAGACAGTTCGCTAACGATCGCCTGTCAGCCACAAAATATCGCGTTGTGCGTGCTCAGATCTTCGATTTTCTGGGAATAGAGCACTTTGCCGAAATTCCCGCATTGCTGGCAGATACAGGCTTGCGTGCAGAACGCAGTGAGAGGGCTTGCCTGCTGCTGGGTAATTTGTTCGGTATTGCCGGCAGTAGTTCTGAGATCCGCAGCCGGATCAGGGAATATGCTAAAACAGCGGATGCGGTCATTGATTTGATGCGAGGCAAGCTGTTCGCTCCGTATGCCTCCCACGTCGAAACCTGCAACGAGATTGAAACCATGCGCGACCCGGTGGAATTGCTGCTGTGCGTATTCGACGATCGTTTTCACATGAAGGCGCGTTTCGAGGCGAAACGTAAACTCGTGCTGATGAATCTTGCCGGCTCCATTGACCAGCGCGAACGCGAAACGGATATTGAGAACAAGTTTTATATGTTCCTTGAATTTCTGAATTGCAATGTCTGGAGCCCAAAGCTCAAGATCGGTCAGCTGGAAAGCGTCTACCTGTTGAGTCAGCATGATGCACGGGACTATTATTGCACGGAGGTAAAGGTAATAGATGCCGACAGTCGTGCCAGACTGGGTGAACTTGCTGAAGGGCAAAAATTGACGCTCTTAAAGCGTCGTATGTTCAACGATGGCGAACGCGAAATACCCGTTTATGTCAGCGTGCGCAAAAAAGGCTCTGCTGCCAAGGTGCTTAAACTGTTGCGAAAAAATGAAAAAAATCCGGCGGTTGCGGTGGACGATGAGCTGGGACTGATGGCCGTGCTGGAGAATATCAGCGATGTGAAACGCTTTGTTCGCCACATGACCCGTTCCGCCATCAACAGCGGCACGCTCATGACGCTGGAGGATATTTCCGATACCCTGACCGGCGGCACTTACAACTCTAACAGCGTAGGCAGCAGCAGTCAGACGCAGATGCTCAAGTTTTTCGCCAGAATGGGCGGTATGCGAGTCGAATTGATCATTCACACCAACCAGTCTTACCTGAACTATCGTTTTCAGCGGGACATCGCACACGATGAATATGAGGTGAAGCGCATCTTTGATTCGGGCGTGGCCGAGTTTCTTTTTCCCGGCGAAATCTACAAATTGAATATGGAACAGATTCGTCAGGTTCTGCTTGAGCAGTTCCGCACCAATATCGAGGGCGCCGGTCGTTTGTACGGCAATATCGGCTAATATGCTGGCGCGGCTGGATTTGCCGACTGCGCATTTCGACGATGCAGATGCGGTGATTGAAGCCGCGGTAGCGCAACACGATGAGAAATATCATCTTACCCGGTTGGATTTTACCGGTGGCAGTGGGTGGGCAAGCTTGCACAATCATTCGGCATCCGGATCGCGTCTGCGTGCTGGCGCGCGATGTGAGCATTGCATGGCCGTTTTTGTGCAGCTTAAAAGCGTGGCGCTGATGGTATGAAGGATATACAACGTAATCGTTTGCTTAAAGAGGCCTTTTATCCAAGAATTGAATCTAGCAGCTAGGATGTCCAGTGGACACCAACTCGCAAAGAAAACAATTAATTGCATAACTTGATCAATCACCTTAGGGGTGAGGCAACAAATTAAGAAATGCATTTGAATTTGTTCGTTTTTTTCGTGCAACTGCTTTTTCTAGGTTTATGTCCGCTTCTGTATTTTCACTATTGCAGCAGGATGTTCCGACGTTGGCGCATCACTTGCGTATTGCGAATGATGCGCTTCATTTTCATCATAAGGACCTTATTCCGGCCGGCCTGACTTAATTTAATTTATTCTTCTTCCAGCGCTTTTGATGGGCCGCAGCGATTAGCACGGTGACCCGCTTCATGACTTCATGCGTTAGCATCATTCTAAAAAGGGCCTGATAATAGCTTTTTATGTCATCAATACTGTATTCGGAAGGCAAACGCTCCGGCTCTTTTTCCATAATATCGATGATTTGGATGATTTCCTTCTGGTCTGCTTCGCTTACTAACTGAATTTGCTCTCCACGAACTATCGCCAGGTTGCCCAACGCCGCAACATATTCATTTAACTCCTCTGCGCTATTGAAATTGGATAGATCGAATTCCATATCTAAATCAACGGGTGGAAGAGGCGCTGCCGGTGGCGCAGGAGGAATCAGCCGCGATTCGGCAAAGGCAGGGTGGGTTTGATAGATTGACGCCATGGCACGTTTAATCGGCATCGGCAAATCGATCGGTTTGGTCAGTCGTCTCACTTCGGCGAAGTGTTCTTCAAACATTTCACGTCTGCCATTATCCGGCGTTTCCTGGCCGGTGTTTATCTTGATCATATACTCTTCCATGCTTTGCATATGATAGTTCAGACTTGCGTATTCTTCATCTGTAAAAACCGTATTTTGAAAAGGTTTTTCAAATAATTCATTTGCCAGAAAATTGAATTCCATAATATTTTCCTATAAATTGATGCCCGGTTTCGCCCGGGTTCTGTTGACATTTCATCGCAGCCATAAAAGCAGCGGGGACACCGACAGCATCCCCGTGTAATGAATGGATCGTTAATCACGGTATGCAGCGAATGGCGATTTGATTGCTGAACTGACTGACTTCTTTGTCATTTAACATATAAACAGCGATATATTGACGCATTTCAGCTTTGCCGGTCTGCAGCAGCGGGCGGTTATCCTGAAAGGGGGAAACGGTGGCGCAAGATGATCCAGCCCGGCTAGAAAATCATGGTTTGAATCGGAAATAAAACTGGATTTAGGCATTGCAATCTCCTGGAATAATTAAATTTAGAATTTAAAAATGGATAACAATTTCGGCCTTGATTTGCAACGAGTGATGCGAAAAGTACTTGATGTTAAGGGGCTATTATTGATGCCGGTTTTATGTTTCAACCGGACTATATTACAACTCGCCGGCTTGCGCCCGACTTCTGTTGGCATGTTCTATAGATTTTTCCACATATTCCTGAATTAATCAGGTTTGCGGCTGACATTTTCGCACTATAGAGAGACTTAATCCGGCGTATGGCCAGCTGTCTCGGGTATGTTTTAAAATCGGCCAGGCGGCAACTATAGCCGAATAAATTGAAAAAATACAATTAATTTTTCAATTTATTTTAAATCCTTTATGGACACAGCCATCAGTGCGGCTACCCCGGAGAAGTCGATTTTTGCGCTCATAGCGTAAGGGGGAGACATTGTGTGTCAACACATCATCAAAGTGTCCGAAGTTAAAATAGTCATTCGCTTCATCACCTCCCAGATTGAGGTGAATACTACGGTCAGGCGAAGCGGCTGTTTGCTTTAGCATACGGCTACGATATGCCGAATTATTGCACTGATGTTCCGCACTAACATTAATGTAATAAAACCTGCTTTGCCGGTGGCAGAGCAGCAGTAAGACAGCAAGCATCTTCGCCTGAAAACAGGGACTCAGTGCAATAGGCCGCAAATTACCAAGCAAAGCTCCGGGTTTTATGGCAATGGCGTAATAATTTCAGCGATCTCTTCGTTAATTCGCCCCAGCATGGTGTGCATCTGCGTCACAATGTCGCGAAGCTGCGAAGGGCTTTCGCCATCGGCGCAATCTATCTGCAGTATTTTGCATAAATCAGCAAATTGTTTTGCGCCCGCCATGCCCGCTGCACCACTGATGTGATGAGCCAGTCTGCCCAAGCCCGGCAAATCGAGG
>CAIWRI010000016.1 GCA_903915035.1 uncultured Nitrosomonadales bacterium
AAGCGAGCCACGGAAAAAGAAAAGGACTCCAAACGAGAGGCCGCCCAGGCAATGAAGAAAGCGCGTCGTTAGTGGCTCTCTTTCGGCGAAACATATAAACTATTTAAAAAAATGAGCCACAAGCGAGCCACGGAAAAAGAAAAGGATTCGAAACATGAAGCCGCACAAGCAATGAAAAAGGAACGAAGGTAGTGCCTCTCTTTTCGCATAACAAGGAAACATCATGAATGATATAGCACAGCTGCAAACCGCTTATCTTGCCGGCGGCTGCTACTGGGGTATGGAAGAGCTGGTCCGCCAGATACCTGGTGTGGTCAAAACCTGCGTCGGTTACACCGGCGGAACGACACCGGATGCAAGCTACGAGCAGGTAAAAACCGGCCAGACCGGTCACGCCGAAGCACTGAAGATCGTGTTCGATCCGGCCCTGCTCAGTTTTCGCCACCTGCTGTTTGAGTTTTTTCGCATGCACAATCCGACCAGCCGTAACAGGCAAGGCAACGACATCGGCAGCCAATACCGCTCAGCGATTTTTTATCTGGATGAAATCCAGCAACGTGCCGCTCTTGAAGTCATTAAAGTGGTGGATACATCCGCTGACTGGCAAGCCCCCGTCGTCACAGAAATCATACCGTTCAAAGAATTTTTCCGCGCCGAGGAATATCACCAGCAATATCTGATCAAACATCCGCACGGCTACACCTGCCACTACATCCGCCACATTAAGCTGGGCGAGTAAATTTCGGATACTGTTTAATTTTAACCGGGCTGTGAGGTATATAACTTGAACGAAGAAGAGCAAGTCAAACCGATGAGCATCACAGAACTCGCTGCCGGGCAACACACTATCGGGGAACTCCGGCATGAGTTGCAAACTTGCCGGATCGAACTGAAAAAGCAGAACGAGCAATTGCAGAAGTTACAGCTTGAACTGGAAAAATCCCGTGATCGGTATGCAGATTTCTACGATATGGCACCGGCAGGTTATCTTACCCTCAACCAGCAAGACATCATCATCGAAGCAAATCTCACCGCAGCGACCATGCTCAGGATAGAGCGCTGTACGTTAATGCAGCAGCACTTTGCTCCTTTCGTAGTTCCGCCGGACAGCGAGCGATGGCACCGCCATTTTCTGTCCCTGCAAAAACATACACAAGCCGCTGCGGGGTTCATGCTGCGGCGAGGCGACGGCTCGCATTTTCATGCCAAACTCGACAGCCTGCGCCTGAAAAACAAAGAAGGCGACCTCATGACCCGCCTGGTACTCACCGACATCAGCGAAAGCGCACTAGCACGGGAGAAGCTTCAGGAAAGCGAACAGCGATTCCGCACACTGACCGACGCGATGCCGCAGATGGTGTGGATCAGCGAAGCGGATGGAAAAAGCATCTACTTCAATCAGCATTGGCTGGATTACACCGGTTTGACGCTCGAACAGAGCTACGGGTATGGCTGGCAACAAACGTTTCATCCAGATGACCGGCAACAAGCATGGGACGCCTGGCAACAGGCAATGCAAACCGGCAGCCTTTACTCCATTGAATGTCGCTTGCGCCGTGCAGATGATGTTTATCGCTGGTGGTTAATACGCGGGGTGTCGCGTCGTGACGAACATGGCGAGATCATCAACTGGTTCGGCAGTTGCACTGACGTTACCGGGCAAAAAAAAACCGAAGAACAATTGCTCGATTCCCTGCAAAAACTGGGTGAGAAAGAACGTGCCAAGACCCGTTTTCTCGCGGCTGCCGGCCATGATCTAAGACAACCGGTTGCTGCAGCCGGACTCTTTGTTTATGCCCTGAAACATACTCAACCGACCGAACAGCAAAACGAGCTGATCGAAAAACTAGACCAGTCGATGACCGCATTCTCCGATCTGCTCAAACAATTGCTGGATATTTCCAAATTCGATGCCGGCGTAATCAAGCCTCACAATACCACTTTTAATCTGCTGGAACTATCCGGGTGGCTGGAACAAACCTTTGCCCAGAGCGCGCTTAACCGGAACTTAAAGTTCCACCAGTTTTTTTCCACTAAGCAAACATTAATCGTACGCACCGACATCGGTTTGCTGCGATCAATACTGATGAATCTGGTCTCTAACTCCATCAAATTTACCGCGCGGGGGGGTATTTTGATCAGCGCACGTCCACGCGGGGATCGAGTACAAATACAGGTCCGGGATACCGGTATCGGCATCACACAAGTCAACCTCCCGCTGATTTTTGATGAGTTTTATCAGGTTGCGAATCAGCAACGCAACCGTGAAGCAGGATTAGGGCTGGGATTGTCGATCTGTCAGCGTGCGATCTCCTTACTGGGCGGTAAAATCACCTGCTGCTCACGTCCCGGACAAGGATCGATCTTTGAATTCAGCCTGCCGCTCATCCAGGAAAAACGACTGATCACACGACCCGACAGCGCTGAACTCTCGCCGGATATCGCCCGCGACCTGTTTGGCAAAGGCAAGCGTGTGGTATTGCTGGAAGACGATGAACTGGTCGCCGCCGGCATGATCAGCCTGCTGCAGGGATTTGGCGCGGAAGTACTTCATTTCTACAGCGCTGAAGCGGCATTACAGCACGAGACAATTATCAAAGCCGACTACTTCATTGTTGACTACGCCTTGGGCGGGGCGCTCACCGGAATCGAATTTCTGGAGCAACTACAACACAGGCAACTGCCACAGCTACGGGCGGTGATCGTCACAGGCGAGACATCTGCGCACTTCATCAGCAGCGTCGCCAACAGCCGCTGGCCTTTACTGCACAAACCGATTGATTTTGACAATCTCGCATGGACGCTGCAATCCCTTTCGATAAAAAACTCACTCACCACCAGAAGCCTGAAAAAACTAAAAAACAAAAAGGCTCAGACATGAAATCTTTCATGACAGTATTTTCCTTGATATTACTCAGTGCCTGCAGCAGCACACATCGGGATACTGCATTCGCCCCCCGCAGTGAGCGAGTGCAGACGTACGGTCGTCAGGCACAGCACAGTGAGCGAGTGCCGATGAACGGTCAACAGACGTCGCAAAGTGAGCAGGAACAGATGAACGATCTGTCCATCTATGCGATAAGTCTGTATGACACAGCTTATCATTACGGCGGCACATCACTCCTCAGCGGTTTTGATTGCAGCGGATTTGTCCAGTATGTATTCAAAAACTCACTGGGCGCGGAACTGCCGCGCACCAGCTTCGAAATGAGCCGGATCGGCAGATCGCTGACTAAGGCTCAACTCCAGCCAGGCGACTTGGTGTTTTTTAACACCACACACAGACACTATTCTCATGTCGGCATTTTTATCGGCAAACAACGCTTCGTTCATGCCCCGCGTACCGGCAAAAGAATTGAACTTTCAGACATGAATCTTCCCTACTGGCGCACACACTATGAAGGTGCCCGCCGGATTTCATCAAGCCAAGCAACAATGAATACTTATCAACTCTCACTTAACAACTGACCGGCTTTACAAGGCTGGCGGCCAATTTTGCACGCGCCCTGGCCTCATTGGTATCCGTCCCGGTTGCCAGCGCCACACCCATGCGGCGGCGAAAAAAGGATTCCGGCTTGCCAAACAAACGGATATCGCTGCCCGGTACGCGTAAGGCGTCGGCCACCCCGGCAAAGGCTATCCCTTTTTCATCCAGCTGACCGTAAATCACGGCCGAGGCGCCCGGCGTGCGCAACGCAACATTTACCGGCAGGCCGAGAATCGCACGGGCATGCAGTTCAAATTCATTTTGCAGCTGAGTGCACATCGTGACCATGCCCGTATCATGCGGACGCGGACTGACCTCGCTGAACCACACCTCATCGCCCTTGACAAACAATTCCACGCCAAACAGACCTAAGCCACCAAGATCACCGGTAACTTGCCCGGCAATCTCGCGCGCGCGTTGCAAGGCCACAACTGACATATGTTGCGGTTGCCAGCTTTCCACATAGTCGCCCTGCACCTGCACATGACCGACCGGTTGGCAATAGTGCGTTTGCGTGCTGCCATCCGCATCCAGCGCGCGCACCGTCAGCAGGGTAATTTCATAATCAAAATCAACCAGTCCCTCGACAATCACCCGCCCCTGATTCACCCTGCTGCCACTGGCTGCATATTCCCACGCGCCCTCGACTTCATCAGCGCGATCAACCTTGGACTGCCCCTTGCCGGAAGACGACATCACCGGTTTGATGATGCAAGAATAGCCGATCACCTCAATGGCTGCGCGCATCTGCGCTAAGCTGTCTGCGAAACGATAGGGAGAGGTCGGCAGCCCCAGCGTTTCGGCGGCAAGGCGGCGGATGCCTTCACGATTCATGGTTAATCGCGTGGCGCGTGCCGTCGGAATCACCCGGGCCAGCCCTTCGCTCTCGATCAGTCCCAGCATATCGGTGGCAATCGCTTCGATTTCAGGCACGATCAGGTCGGGCTTTTCCTTTTCAATCACGGCGCGCAGCTCGGCAGCATCCGCCATGTTGATCACATGTGAGCGATGAGCGACTTGCATGCCTGGCGCATCAGGGTAACGATCCACCGCGATGGTTTCAACCCCCAGACGTTGCAAGGCGATAATAACTTCCTTGCCCAACTCGCCACTACCCAGCAGCATCACGCGGGTGGCAGAAGGACTAAGCGGAGTGCCGATGATTTGAATAGACATTTTATAGCGCCTTTACATTGAATAAGGGGTTGGTTTTGCGATATTTTACCCGCGATTCCGCAGGTGATAACGCTTGAAGATTGAATTCCTGCCGCGAATTTTACCTGAACTGGCAGAAACAATGGCATAGCCGCCATCTTAATTGCTGATTGACGTTTTAACGCGAAATTCACGTAGCGATAAACCGTACTCATCATTCCCAGGCAGAAGAAACACACAAGGCAGGGCACGCGCATCACATGTTTGCGAATTTGTGCCCTGAGGGACACGATTCCTGCGAGCAGCGTTTGCCGCATCAGTTATGACGTTCTTGTCATGATCATCAGCAAAGAGAAATATACTCCGCTCAAACAAGCGGCGGTCCGGTAGCGGACCGTCGGGAATAGTCGCAAGCGAAATAACTTAATCATAAGCAAAAGGGTTTGTGACAAGTCAACTATTACAGCTGAAGCTGTCACGCAATCAGACGAAAATTCGTAAGGCAGCATGACGATGAGTATCCCCTGGCTGATATTCACGACATCCGGGCACTATCCACACTTAAAGCACAATCCCGCTGTTAAAGAAACAGGTCAATGTGGAAGTTGGCTTGACTGCGCTTGTTTGCTAAGCATGGCAGTTGTGCGAAAAATGCGCTAGCCTGATAAATTACCCTGTGCTAATATAATTATATTCAGTGATACTACTTAATTACAGAGGAATAAGGCAATGGAAAACCAATGCGTGCAAAAACCAATTTCGGCGATGAGACAGAAAGAAGGTAGTCTCATTGCGGCAACCATGATATTGGCGCTACTGGCCTCCGTTGGGCCTAACGTTGCGAGCGCTGCACCGGCAACGGATCGTCCGGTCGTGGATCTGCGCACCTGGCCTGCGCCTGATATGGATCTGTCCAAGCTGCCGGACAATGAACAGAGCCGCATGATCAAGCTGGGGCATGAACTGTTCACGCACACATCGGAATATCTCGGCCCTGAAGTACCTGATCGCTCGAAACGCTACGCGGGGACGAATATGTCGTGCTCAAGTTGCCATCGTGCCGAGGCGACGATGCCGTATGCCGCCCCATTGATTGGAACATATAGCGTATATCCTCAGTTCTCGGCTCGCTTTGGCAAGATGGTTACGCTGGAGAACAGAATTAATCTGTGCTTTACCCATAGCCTGTCTGGACGTCCTATCCCCGAAGACTCGACAGAGATGAAGGCCTTGATGTCCTATATCGAGTATCTCTCGCGCGGCGTGCCCAAGGGAGCTAAAATTATCGGCGAAAAGGAAATGGTTGTTGAAGAACCGAAGCGAGCGGCCAATCTGGTGCGCGGGGAGGTCGTCTTTAAGCAGCATTGCATCGCCTGCCACGGTGAAAATGGTCTGGGCACGCGCGCAGGTGTCGTGGGTGACCATAAGGGCTACGTATTTCCGCCGCTCTGGGGAGCGGATGCAACCAGCGAATCGGCCTCAATGTTCCGCATCTTGTCGACCTTCCAATATGTTTATGTGAACATGCCTTTCGGCCAGGCAACATGGGAGCGCCCGGCCTTGTCCAAAGATGATGCTTATGACGTCGCCGGTTTCGTCATCTCACATCCCCGTCAACCGAGGGAGGGTGAAGTGGCAAAGGACTTCTCCAACCCGTATGACAAGCCAGAGGATTTCCCGTGGGGTCCCTATGTTGATTCTTTCAACGAGACGCAGCACAAATACGGCCCCTATGATGTGATCCGCGCCGAAGACGCTGCAGCCAATAAAAAAGCCAAGCTGGAAAAAGAAGCGAAGGCCAATCAGCTCTCCCCTTCCGCCCCCAAGTAACAGCCTATTTTCCCGCAGCGCAGCATTGCTGCGGGAAGTTTTCTCCAGCAAGCCTGGTTGAAGCAGCATAGCTTGGCGTCAAATAAAATTTGCAAATCAGTTCCACGGTAATTAACTATGAAAAACTTTCGTTTTGTCATCGCACTTTTATGTGCGGCAACTTTATTCTTCACCACGGGCGCAATCGCGGCGACGCCGGAATCAAATAATGCAATTCACATTGACATAGCCAGCACATTAAAAACAGCAAAGGTGCTGTTCAACATGGATCACTCGGCTTTTGCGGGTGACACGCCTATTGGGCTTGCCTATATGGAAACAATGCTGGAAAAGTTTAAACAGGACAGCACAGAGTGGCGTCTCGATGCCGTGTTTCATGGGGCTGGCGGCTATATGCTGCTGGATGACGAGGCCTATAACAACAATCGCCATACTAAAACAGGAAATCCTTACAAGACAACGATTATGAATCTTATGAGCCGGGGCGTTCTTATTGAAGAGTGCGGAAAAACGATGAAAGCGAATAATTGGACTAATGGAAATTTGCTTCCCGGCGTCAAGGTCAACTCGGGTGCCAACTTCCGAATTGTTGATTTAGTGCAGCAAGGCTTCATCATGCTGCAGCCCTGAATTTCCCGGCTCAAAGCGGAATATCCGCTCTGCTCGACTTTGCGGGTTCGCTACTCCCGTTGTAGCGAACCCCGTCGAACACCAGACCAGTACTGATACTGCTATTTCGTAAGCGTCCGACCGCCCCATATTGATTCTGTTAGCGAAAGCTAGGAGCATAGTGTCCACTTAACTTTGGTGGACACTATCATGAGCACTACGAATTCTGCGTCACGCCGACGCACGTATACAACTGAGTTCAGGCAAGGACTGGTCGCACAATGCCAACCTGGCGTATCT
>CAIWRI010000017.1 GCA_903915035.1 uncultured Nitrosomonadales bacterium
ACAGGTGAGCTAGACGGACGCTTATGTTCGACATGCGGCTGACTATCGATGTCACTGACCTGCAGGGCGACTACCCCGATAATTTTCCTGGCAGAAGATTGCATTATGTTATTTTGTATATTACAATTCTCTAAATTACTAATACGGTATCTGACCTTTGAACATCAATATACACATGTTCAGTTAGGTCACTGATGTTACGCACTCGCCAAAACACTTCGGGTTTGATTTTTCAGTGCGATGCTCACTGCGTATTGCCCGGAGTCCCTGTGCGCTGCCGAAGATAGATCACAAATGGCGGTGCAGTTGGGCGAAAACGTGTTGCCTTGCAATGTAAGGCAACCGTTTCGGCGAAAAAAAACGCGTAAGTTGGCTGAGCCAACACTGTATTGAGCGGCAGCGGATCGTGCGATTTTCGCAGCCCCGCTGTTTGCAATCTATCAAGGGTACGCCGCCAGATTCGCATCAGACTGGCGGCGAGGTAAACCGGGGTCATCTTTTCTTCGCTTACCTTCTCTTGGCGACACAAAAGAAGGTAAGCAGCTGCCGCCCTGTCACCGGCGAAGTTGATTTTAATGCGAACAACTGATGTTAAGCAGTCACATCAGTTAAGTAATTGGACGGGCACTGCCAGCTTTTAAACAATTCATTAACACGTGGAGACAATTGGATGAAATTCGTTAACTTTTCTGGAATTCGCACCCTCATAGCTGTCGTGATGGCAACCAGTTGTTTCAGCGTGCAGGCGCAACCCGCTTCGAAGTCAGCAGCGCAGGAGCCGTCCGCACTGAGTAGCTTCGAGGGGGTTGTCGAAGCAGAGAGACAGACCGTCATCGCGGCGCAAGTATCCGGGGCGATAATAGAAATTGCCGTAAAGGCCGGAGATCAGGTTAAGGCCGGGCAGCTGTTGCTTCGGATTGATGCGCATGCCGCGATGCAATCGGCAGCGGCCAGCTTGGCGCTAACGAGAGCCGCACAAACTAATCTGGAGCTGGCAAGAAAAGAATTGGGTCGGCAGAAGCAGCTATTTGACCAGGATTATCTTAGTCAGGCAGCCCTGGATCGTGCAGAGGCTCGCTTTAAGGCCGCAGAAGCCCAAACACATGCTCAAATTGCCCAGGCAGGAGCCGTGGAAACCCAAGCCGGATTTTATCTGATTCGGGCACCTTATTCAGGCATCATCGCTGAAGTGCCGGTGTCGCAGGGTAGCATGGCGATGCCAGGTCAGCCGTTAATGACACTGTATGATCCGTCAGTTTTGCGTGTTACTTCGACGGTTCCTCAGTCGGTGATAGCGCATGAAATCTCTGCCCTCAGGGTAAAAGTAGATATCTCCGGATTATCTGCAAAACAGTTGATTCGCCCCACCCGCATCAAAATCATGCCGACCGTTGATGCCCGCACTCATACCGCAGAAATTCGTTTAACACTGCCCGATAAACTTCAGAATGTTGCCCCCGGCATGTTTGCCCGTGTTTGGCTTCCTGTCAGTGAGCCGCTAACTGGCTCAGTCCATATTCCCGTGACAGCACTTGTGCGCAGAGCTGAAATGACCGGGGTTTATGTGCTGGATGGTAAAAATCAGCCGCTATTGCGCCAGGTTCGTATTGCACGCATATCGGGGGGGCAAATTGAAGTTCTGAGTGGCATCAGCCCGGGTGAGCGCGTAGTGCAAAACGCGGAATCTGCGGCTTCAGCGCATTGAGGTCATTCATGAATAACAGTGTAAATAAAACCGTGAATAAAGCCGAGAAAAAATCCATGGGCATCGCCGGTCGATTGGCTAGTTATTTTCAGAATGCGCAGATTACGCCCTTGTTAGCCCTGGCTGCGGTATTGCTTGGTGTGTTCGCCGTTCTGGTAACGCCGCGTGAAGAAGAGCCGCAGATTAACGTTACCATGGCCAACGTGCTTATTCCTTTTCCGGGCGCCTCTGCGAAGGATGTGGAAGAGATGGTGGCAACCCCCGCCGAGCAGGTGCTGTCCCAGATCCAGGGCGTCGAACATGTGATGTCGGCATCCCGACCCGGCATGGCAATTATTACCGTGCAATATAAGGTTGGTGTCCCGCGCATTGATGCCTTGGTTCGTCTTTATGATGTGGTCAATTCCAATGCGGATTGGTTGCCCCGCGGATTGGGTACATTGCCCCCCATTATCAAACCCAAGGGTATAGACGATGTACCTATCGTCACGTTAACGCTATACAGTAAAGATAAAAATTCAGGGAGCTATGATCTTGAGCGTGTAGCGCACAGCATCGAGTCCGATTTGAAACGCGTGCATGGAACGCGCGAAGTGAAGAC
>CAIWRI010000018.1 GCA_903915035.1 uncultured Nitrosomonadales bacterium
GGGGGCTGCCCTGTCACAGGACGAATTAAACAAAGCCGCAGCCTTGTTGTGCGAGTTGGCAAAACCGGGCAATTTAATCAAAGCCTTGAAGCAATATACCAGCGGGAAGTAGTGGCCGGATATTGGGTGTCAATTTTTACGTGGCTTATCCCCCTTATCGAATTCCATTGTACTGATTTGCGAAAAATCCCCAGGTGATACGGTAATCGGCTTCACGGCTGGCTAAGGCAGTATGCCGCTTAAATTCATGTTGACTGGCGGGCAGACGGCGGAATGCCGGACGGCGATCTCCTTATTGGACAATGTGAAGCCCTTAGCCGTTTTGGCGGACAAGGCTTACGACACAAACGAGTTATGGTATTTGCTATAAGGGTGATTTGCGCAACACCAACATATTTGACGGGCAAAATCCCAGTTTCCCATAAAATTCCAGAGCCGCAGGGTTGCCTTTGTCGGCTAGCAAGGTCATTCGTGTTATTTTCTGCTGCCTGCCACCCAAGGCCAGACGCAGGTAATTTTTGACAGTATCAGGATTGCTGAAGGAAATTGGATTGATGCTGATTTCCTCTGCCCGTGCTCGTGCAATCAATTCCTTTGCGGCTGAAATGATAGGGTCAGCTGCGTATGGCGTAAGGCTTTCTGAAACGAGTTGACGATTAGTGCGGATTTCAAACAGGACAGATAACGGTACTTTTGATAATTTGCTTGCTATGCGACGACCGACCAGCACGGACAGCAGTTCAGGTGTACTACAGTGATGGATATTCATTTTGCATCTCCTCAAAGAATGAAGGGACACCATCATAATGCAGGGAATATGTCCCTGTTGTGGGTGTATAGCTGAGCTATTGCCTCGCTATATGGAGGTGATATATGACTGAAAATTTCTAGGATCGACGGTTTGGATAGCACAGAGAAATCGAATAGACATTCGGCTGCATTGGTGAGACACTCGCACGCATTCAATATGGTTGCATCGCAACCGCAGATAATGACCAGCACGTCCCACTACAGCGCACACCAATCTGCCTATTTTGCACATCAGCTTACGCTTCGAGCTGCTTCCGATTCGATGGATAGTATGGCAGGCGCACTGCTGGATGCGCAGGTTGATCTGAACCCTCACCAGATTGATGCAGCTTTGTTTGCCACGAGCAATCCGCTTTCGAAGGGCGTAATTCTGGCTGACGAAGTAGGCTTGGGTAAAACCATTGAGGCAGGATTGCTGATCGCTCAGCGTTGGGCAGAGCGGAAACGTCGTATTCTCATCATTGTGCCAGCCAATCTGCGTAAACAGTGGCATCAAGAACTGGTGGATAAATTTGGTATCACTGCCAGCATTCTCGAAGCCAAGTCCTATAAGCTGGCTATTAAAAATGGGATGGATAACCCGTTTGATGCGAAATCGATACTGATATGTTCATACCAGTTCGCCGCTGGCAAAGCACATGATATCCAGTCTATACCCTGGGATTTGGTGGTGATCGACGAAGCGCACCGCTTGCGCAATGTCTACAAGCCGGAAAACAAGACCGCGAATATCTTGCGTGAGGCGCTGTTAACCGCGCCCAAGGTACTGCTCACCGCTACACCGTTACAAAATTCACTGCTGGAATTGTACGGCCTGGTCAGTTTTGTTGATGAGCGTGTTTTTGGTGATCTGGATAGTTTCAAAACCCAGTTCGGCCAACTCAAAGATGCAGTCAGCTTCGATGCGTTAAAGAATCGCATTCAACCGATCTGTAAACGCACGCTGCGCCGCCAGGTTGAAGCGTATGTGAAATACACACGACGCATTCCCCTGTTGCAGGAATTTATTCCTGGTCCCAACGAAACCCGTCTCTATAACGATGTTTCTGAGTACCTGCAACGCGATAAACTGTTTGCTTTGCCCAACAGTCAGCGACAACTCATCACACTGGTGCTGCGTAAGCTGTTAGCATCCTCCACATTCGCCATTGCGGGGGCACTTGAGACGTTGATTAAACGCCTTACTCAGACGCTGGATGATAAGTCGGCGAGTATTGATCTTGCCGAAGCGCTCGATCAGGATTTTGAGACGCTGGACGAATTGACCGAAGAAATAGATTCTGCCAACTCGGACGACACTCGCGTCAAAACGCAAAGCGAGATTGCCGCAATCAAAGATGAAATTGCAGAACTGGAATCCTTCCGAAATTTGGCTGTATCGATTACAGAAAATGCCAAAGGGATGGCGCTGCTGCAAGCTCTGAAGGTCGCATTCAAAAAGCTGGATGAATTAGGTGCTGCCAAGAAAGCCATCATTTTTACCGAGTCCAGACGTACACAATCCTATCTGCTCGAATTGCTGGCGAATACACCGGAGTTTGGTGCAGGTACACCCGGTGTCGTTTTATTCAATGGAACGAATACGGATCAGGGGTCACGCCACATTTATACCGAATGGCTTAAACGCCATGCAGGCACAGACCGGATAACAGGATCTCGTTCGGCAGATACGCGAGCGGCACTGGTTGATTACTTCCGTGAGCAAGGCTCGATCATGATTGCGACTGAAGCCGGCGCAGAAGGTATCAATCTCCAGTTCTGCTCGATGGTTATCAATTACGACTTGCCGTGGAATCCGCAACGCATTGAACAGCGTATTGGTCGATGTCACCGCTATGGGCAGAAGCACGATGTCGTCGTGGTCAATTTTCTGAACCGCGATAATGATGCCGACAAGCGCGTTTATGAATTGCTGGCACAAAAATTCCAGCTTTTCGATGGGGTATTCGGCGCGAGCGATGAAGTGCTGGGTGCTGTTGAGTCAGGCGTTGATTTCGAACGTCGTATTGCCGAGATATATCAAACCTGCCGCCATCCTGAAGCAATTCACACCGCTTTCCAACAGCTTCAGCTGGATTTGGCGGGTGAAATCAGCGATGCGATGATTAGTGCTCGAAAATCGTTACTCGAAAATTTTGATGAAGATGTGCAAGAAAGACTGCGTTTGCGAAATCAGGATGCACGCGCGTCGCTGGGTAAGCTTGAACGATTATTGATCCGCTTTACTCGCGCAGCATTGAATGGTCACGCTGATTTTGATGAGGATGACACTGGGTTTACGCTGCACAGTTTGCCATCAGGCTTGATAGAGCACGATGAACCCTCAATCTCGCTGGGGCGTTATGAATTACCTCGTCGCAGTGAGGAATCACATATCTATCGCCTGGGACATCCGTTGGCGCAAGGCTTGATCGAACAGGCACAGCAGCAAACATTACAACCCAGCAAGCTGGTTTTTGATTACGAGGCCTATGGATCGAAGGTATCTGTCATTGAAGGGATGCGCGGTCAGGCAGGTGTGCTTCTGGTGCAAAAGCTACGAATTCACTCCCTGGGTGTATCCGAGGAGCACATGCTCACAGCTGCCATAGATTCGGATGGAAATATTCATGATCAGGATACAACTGAGCGCTTGCTGATGATGCCAGGTCATGCGGTAGCGCTCCAGCATCCAGTACAAGCTGCATTGTCAAACTCCGATCAACTGGATTTTGCGAACGTATTCGTTCCAGCAATGCTGGAAGCTGAGGTGGCTCGGCAAAAAGCGCGTATCCTGAGCAACCTTGAAACACGTAACTTGAGTTTTTTTAGCCAGGAAACTGAAAAGCTGGATTCGTGGGCGGATGATTTGAAGGTCGGTCTTGAGCGTGAAATCAAGGAAATCGACCGCCAGATCAAGGAGGCGCGTGCAAGAAGCAAAGTTGCAGCAACTTTGGCTGAAAAACTTGCAGTGCAAAAAGAGCAGCGTGACCTTGAAGGAAATCGTGACCGCAAGAGGCGTGAACTGTTTCAGCGTCAGGATGAGATACAGTCTCGTCGCGACACATTGATTGATGAACTTGAAAAGCAGTTATCGCAGCAAGTAGTTTTACTGCCTTTGTTTGCATGTGAATGGGAAGTCGTATGATGATGAAAGTTATGGTTTAATTCACTCGAATTCGAGGGAATATCTGGGGGCGCTTCATGCCCCAGATTTTAATTATGGCAAATTCGCCATAATAGTTTCAGAGACATGAAGCAAAGGGATAAACCCAAAGGACGCTTTGGGTGATAATTCAGCCGTATGAAATTATTAGGAATAGAGATATGTACATTGACAAAGTCACCTTGAAAAATATCAAAGGATTTGAAGATTTGGAGTTCTCGCTCACTCGCGGAAATGACGAATATGCTGGCTGGACAGTCTTCACCGGTGATAATGGTGCTGGAAAAAGTACATTGCTTAAAGCCATTGCAGTGGCGCTCACGGGCAAGGACACGGCGCGCTCGCTTCAGCCCAGCTTTCACCGTTGGATACGCGAGGGTGCAGGCGAACAAGAAGCCCAAATAGAATTAATGATTGCGCCTGAAAAAGGCGTGGATGAATTTTCCAGTGGCGGGAGAATTTCAGACAGAAGTTTCCCCGCCACAATCACCCTGAAAAACTTGGGGAAAGAAACCAGCGTGGAGATACCGGAGGCAGTAAAGGGCAAGAAAACACCCGCGCAGCGTGGACTGTGGTCAACGGATGCTCATGGGTGGTTTTCTTGCGGTTATGGACCATTCCGTCGCGTTTTTGGAGCTTCGCCGGAGGCAACGAGATTGATGGTGGGGCCAACGACAGAACGATTCGTAACCATGTTTCAGGAGGCGGCCTCGCTGTTCGAAGTGGATCAATGGTTGCGCAACTTAAGTCACAAAAAATTGGAAGGCAAAACCGCCGAAAGTGACCAGCTGGATTTGTTGCTTGAAATTTTGCGTGATGACCTCATGCCAAACCAGATAACAGTTGATCGCGTAGATTCAGATGGGCTGTGGCTCAAGGATCGGAACGGATTGCAACTGGCGTGGAGCGAGATGAGTGACGGCTATCGTGCCGCATTGGCTTTGCTTGCTGATATTTTGAGGCACCTGATCAGTGCTTATGGTGTCGATGGATTGGCTGAAAGAGGCGAAGACGGGAAGCTCCGCATCACGCGTAGCGGTGTGGTGTTAATTGATGAGATTGATGCACACCTTCATCCTGAATGGCAGCGGGAAATTGGTTTCTGGCTCAAGCGGCATTTTCCGAAGATACAGTTTTTAGTTACAACCCATAGCCCTATCATTTGCCAGGCAGCAGATAAAAATGGATTATTTGTTCTGGCAGAACCGGGCAGTGATGCAAAACCAAGACAGTTGACACGGGATGAGTACAATAAAGTCATTGCATCAAGACCCGACACAATTTTATTGTCCCCGGCTTTCGGTTTGCAAAATACACGTTCACCGCGAGCCGTCGAAGGACGCGCAGAGTTTGCCAAGCTCCAGGCCAAGAAGCGTGGGGGTGGCAGTCTGACTGCGGAGGAAAAAGCGCGGCTTCCCCAGCTCGAAATGTTCGCAGAAACCGATGAAGAGGCATAAGCCGTGCGGCGGATCAAAAGGATAGCGCTTGATAAGGTTGCACAAACCTATCTTGGCCGACAGCAAACTAAAGCTAATGCACAGTTGAATGGCGGCACTCTTGACGTGAATAGCAAGTGGAAATCTGCCCGTCAGACTAAAACGATGGGTAAGGTTTTTACCACGCTTCAATCCATGATGGGTGTCCGTCAGCGTTGCATGTATTGTCTGGATTCACACGGTTGTGATATTGAACATTTCAGACCCAAAGCCAAATCCCCAAAGCGTATGTTTCGTTGGCGTAACTTACTCCTGTGTTGCACGGAATGCGGACGTTTCAAGGGGAGTCAATTCCCAATGGATGGCAGACGCCCCCTGCTGATTGATCCAACAAAAGAAGAACCCTGGGATTATCTGGATTTTGACCCAATCACGGGCAACATAACGGCGAGGTTTGATCTGCAACTAAATGATTTTTCAGCCAAAGGGCAGCAGACCGTCATTGTTCTTCAGCTGGATCGACGCGAGGCATTGGCGGCGGGCTACGTTCAGACCTATAGAAAGCTACGCACTGTCATCAACAGATTTTTACAAGCACCAATCCAAACCGTCGACGATTTGATTAATGACCTGCTTCATGAAGATGGACATGGCTTGCTGGGCTGGTGTTTTAAAGGTGCCGGTCAAAATGAAGCGGCCTTTAGCCAATTACGAACTCTTCATCCCGCAGTGTGGCAATCTTGCTGCACTGCCTTCAAATATAAGTAACGCCTTTACCTTGGCAAAAATATGAGCAAGAAACAGAAACTTGAATTGACTTGGATCGGCAAGGAACATAGACCGAAGCTGGAGCCGCGTATTTTGCTGGAAGACCCTGCGAAGTCGTATCACGCGAAATTTCGCAACTCCCCTCGTCACCCTCACCCCAACCCTCGCCCAGCGGGAGAGGGAGTTCTCACGGGGCGGGGGGAGAGGGAAGATATATTCGATAACCAGCTGATTTTTGGTGACAACTTGCTGGCGTTGAAGGCTTTGGAAGCGGAGTTTGCGGGGAAGGTGAAGTGCGTGTTTATCGACCCGCCGTACAACACTGGCAGTGCATTCACCCATTATGATGATGGGGTGGAGCATTCGATCTGGCTGTCACTGATGCGCGACCGGTTGGAGATTATCCGTAGATTGCTGTCGGATGATGGTTCGCTGTGGATCACCATTGATGACAACGAGGCGCATTATCTGAAGGTGTTGTGCGATGAAGTGTTTGGGCGTGCAAATTTTGTTTCCAATGTGATTTGGCAAAAGAAGTTTTCACCACAAAATGATGCAAAGTGGATCAGCAATAGTCATGATCATATTCTTTGCTATGCTATTAATAAGAACCGCTGGTTCCCGAATTCACTTCCCCGAACTGAGGCAATGGATGATCGGTACAAGAACCCGGATAAAGATATTAGGGGTGTTTGGACAGCAACAGACCTAACTCGTGCCGAGCACAGAGATCGAGATTATTGGGGTTTAACCACACCGTCAGGTAAGGTCGTTTTTCCTGCAAAAGGACGCAGTTGGAGTCGCCCAAGGGAAAATATTGAGAAGCTTATCGAAGACGGGCGACTCTGGTTTGGCCCGAAAGGCGACAATCTTCCCCGACTCAAGAAGTTTCTTGATGAAATGGTGGGCGGACTAACTCCGCAATCAATTTGGTTCCATAACGAGGTGGGAAACAATCAAGAAGCCAAGAAGGAAATTCTCAAACTGGAAGTCGAGTCTGTGTTCGATACTCCAAAACCAGAACGGCTTATCCATAGAATCCTTCATTTGGCAACTAACCCTGGCGATCTCGTTCTCGACTCTTTTGCCGGCTCTGGCACCACCGGCGCGGTAGCACATAAGATGAGGCGCCGCTGGATCATGATTGAGCTGGGCGAGCATTGTCACACGCACATCATTCCACGCCTGCAAAAGGTGATCGACGGTGAAGATCAAGGCGGGATCAGCAAAGCGGTAAATTGGCAAGGCGGTGGCGGATTCCGCTATTACAAACTTGCGCCCAGTCTGTTGCGGCAGGATTCTTATGGTCAGTGGGTGATCAACAAGGAATACAACGCGGAGATGCTGACAGAAGCTTTGTGCAAGCTGGAGGGATTCACTTATGCGCCCAGCGATGCGCATTACTGGATGCAAGGGCATTCCACTGAACAGGATTATATTTACGTCACCACGGCGAATTTGAACCACGAGCAGTTGCAGCAGTTATCCGATCAGGTGGGAACAGAGCGCAGCCTGCTGGTGTTATGCACTGCTTTCCGTGGACAGTGCGAATATCCGAATCTCACCGTAAAGAAGATTCCGAAGCAGGTGCTATCGCGTTGCGAATGGGGACACGATGATTATTCGTTGCAGATCGAAAATTTACCGAAAGCGCCTCCGAAGGCTGGGCAGGGGGATTTATTTTGAAAAAAATCATCCGCAGATTACGCAGATTGACGCAGATTAAACCAACATCAAATGATTTATTTTGAAAAACATCATCCGCAGATTACGCAGATTGACGCAGATTAAACCAACATCAAATGATTTATTTTGAAAAACATCATCCGCAGATTACGCAGATTGACGCAGATTA
>CAIWRI010000019.1 GCA_903915035.1 uncultured Nitrosomonadales bacterium
AGGAAAAATGCCATAATTATCATGCTAACGGCAAAGAATTATCTGCGCGACTTTTGCGCGACTCTTACCGCACCTATGGGCATTTACTTGAAATGAATAGGTTACTAAAGTTCGCAACCAATTGATATATATAGGTGTAGATAAATTATGGTAGGCTACGAACCAAGGTGTCGGGCGTTCGAATCGCTCCGGGCGCACCATATTCGGATGTAATATCAAAGGGTTAGGCTTAACGGTCTAACCCTTTTTTATTGTCTATAGGCACGGGCTAGCACCGGGCTAGCAAAACAGACCTTCAAGCCAATAGATATTAAGTGCGGTTCGCTGCCGATGGCAGGCCCGTGATTGCTATAAAGCCAATAAACAATTCGGGTTAAAATCACGACCACTTACCACTTACCACTTACCACTTACCACTTATGTTACTCTGCTTTGTCATCAGTTATTGGATCGTTTCCGTAGGAATAGGCCTGTATGCCGCCAGTCGCGTGCATAATACCCGGGACTTTGCAATTGCCGGGCGTGGATTGCCATTTTATATGGTCACGGCGACGGTTTTTGCCACCTGGTTTGGTTCAGAGACGGTGTTGGGGATTCCGGCTACTTTTCTAAAGCAAGGATTGCATGGTGTGGTCGCTGATCCTTTTGGTGCGGCGCTGTGTCTGATTCTGGTCGGATTGTTTTTTGCCGCACCTTTGTATCGCATGAATCTTTTGACCATAGGCGATTATTACAAACATAAATTTGGTCGAAAAGTTGAGGTGCTGACCACGCTGGCGATTGTGATTTCCTATCTGGGGTGGGTGGGTGCGCAAATTACTGCGCTGGGTCTGGTTTTTAACGTTGTATCAGACGGGGAGATCAGTAAGATTGCCGGAATGTGGATAGGCTCGGCTACCATTTTGATCTATACCCTGTTCGGTGGGATGTGGGCGATTGCGATTACCGATTTTTTACAGATGATTGTCATCGTCATCGGCATGCTGTTTATAGGTCATGAAATAAGCGGGCAGGTAGGCGGGGTGAGTGTCGTACTGAATCACGCTATCGCTACGGGCAAGTCCGACTTCTGGCCTAAAGCAGATTTGAAGGAAATCATCGGGTTTGCCGCAGCCTGGCTGACCATGATGTTAGGTTCGATTCCTCAGCAGGATGTGTTTCAGCGAGTACAATCTTCAAAAACCGTGACCATTGCTATTTGGGCAACTGTGCTGGGCGGCTTGCTGTATTTTGTATTCGCGTTTGTACCGATGTTTCTTGCCTATTCAGCCACGCTGATTGATCCCGCAATGGTAAATAGTCTGATTGACACAGATCCGCAGATGATATTGCCGACGCTGGTGATGAAGCATGCACCGCTGATTGCCCAGGTGATGTTTTTCGGCGCACTGCTATCTGCCATCAAGAGCTGTGCTTCGGCAACTTTGCTGGCCCCTTCCGTCACCTTTAGCGAAAATATTTTAAAACCGATGCTGGGGCACCGGCTTAAAGATCGTGAATTGCTGCATTTGATGCGTGTCGTGACAGTGTTCTTCACGCTTGTCGTGACGTTATATGCGATGAATTCCCGCGCCGGTATTTTTAAAATGGTCGAAAATGCCTATCAGATAACGCTGGTGGTAGCCTTTGTGCCGCTGACAGCGGGGCTTTTCTGGCGGCGTGCCAGCAATCAGGGCGCGCTGACCGCTATTTTTTTCGGCTTGTCAGTATGGCTGGCCTGCTTAATTTTCGGCCCTGATGACCCGCTCATACCCGCACAATTGGCCGGACTTGTCGCCAGTCTTCTTGGTATGCTGACAGGCTCGTTATTGCCCAATCTGCGGGGAAAGGCTGTTATGGAACGGCCAGAGTGTGCTATTTTGAATCATGCTGCCAGCCATACCGGATATTTAGCAGATCATTCGCCAAATTTATAGGCTTTGTCATCATACTGTCATAAATTCTTCATATTCTGGCAACCTCAACGTAAGGAGTCATGATGACCGCCAAAATATTGATTGTGGAAGATGAGCCGGCGATCCAGGAATTACTGGTTTTTAATGTGACTCAGGCTGGATTTGTGGCACTGCGTGCCGGTGATGCAGAAGAAGCGTGGCAGCAGATACGCGATCATGCGCCTGACCTTATTTTGCTTGACTGGATGTTACCCTCGACCAGTGGTGTTGTATTTGCGCGGCAACTGCGCAGCGAAGTGCAAACTCGGGATATTCCCATTATCATGTTGACTGCAAGAGGTGACGAACGCGACAAGGTGCTGGGACTGGAGTCAGGAGCTGATGATTACATTACCAAACCTTTTTCGCCGCGTGAATTGATGGCACGAATTCGTGCTGTGATGCGTCGCCACATTCCTGCCCTGTCAGATGATAAAGTGATCTCAGGCGGACTTGAGTTGTCGCCGACTTCGCATCGCGTGACAGCGAACGGACAGACTATTGAGCTCGGCCCGACTGAATTTCGGCTGCTGCATTTTTTCATGACCCATGCGGAACGTGTCTATAGTCGTACGCAATTGCTGGATCAGGTTTGGGGTACACAAGTATTTGTTGAAGAGCGTACAGTGGATGTGCATATCCGCCGGTTGCGCGCATCGCTGGAGGTCAGTAATCTGGATGGTCTGATTCAGACTGTTCGGGGTAGTGGTTACCGTTTTTCTATTCAATTTAAGGAATGACTTTGCCTGTTGAGTTATTGATCAGGGAGTTACGGTCTTGCTGAATTTTTGGATACGTGTGCTTTTGCCTGTGCTGTACAGTGCACTGTTCGCCTTGTTGTTGTGGGCGATTTTTTCAGCAGTGCTGGCACTGACTTGCCTGGTGCTGATTCTGTCGGCTATCATGATTTACCGGGCGATGCAGCTCTATAAGTTGGGTGTCTGGTTGAGTGACCCGCGACTGGAAAATATTCCGCAGGGCGGGGGTATTTGGGATGAAGCCTTTTCCAGGCTTTACAAAATGGTCAAACGGCACAAACAAACCAGGCAGAAGCTGGCTACTGAACTGCTGCAAATCGAATTAGCAACGGCGGCCTTGCCTGAGGGCGTGGTGAGTCTGAATGAAGTGAACCGCATTGAATGGTGTAATCCGCTGGCTGAACTGCACTTCGGGCTTAACGCGAAGCGGGATCTGTTGCAGGATATTACCTATCTGGTGCGGCAACCGGAATTCATGAATTATGTGCAGGCAGGACGCTTTGGCGAGCCATTGGTGATGATAGCGGCGCGTCATGATGATATGGTCTTGTCCATTAAGTTGATTCCGTATAGCGTAAATAAGCGCTTATTGATTAGTCGCGATATTACTCAGATGGAACGCATTGAAACCATGCGGCGTGATTTTGTGGCGAATGTCTCGCACGAATTACGCACGCCGCTGACGGTGGTGAATGGCTTTGTCGAGAATCTACAGGATATGCCCGATTTATCGCATGACAAGATACAGCGTGCTCTGTATCTGATGGCCGAGCAAACCCGTCGTATGGATAGGCTGGTTTCAGATTTGTTGACCTTGTCGCGGCTGGAAAGCGATCAAAGTCCACTGCGAGTTGAGATTGTCGATATGCAGGCCTTGTTGAAAAACGTTTATCACGACGGGCAACTACTGAGTGACGGTCGTCATCAACACCATTTGAACATGCAAGGACCACTTAAACTGTCAGGCAATCACGATGAGTTGTTCAGCGCCTTTGGTAATCTGGTCAGCAATGCGGTGCGTTATACGCCGGAGGGTGGAACGATCAATCTAGTCTGGACAATGCGGACGGGGGAGGCGATATTTTCAGTACAGGACAGCGGCATTGGTATTGCAACGGAGCATATTCCTCGTCTGACTGAGCGCTTTTACCGGGTGGATCGCAGCCGTTCACGTGAAACCGGCGGCACGGGGCTAGGTCTTGCCATCGTCAAACACATCGCGATGCGCCACCAGGCGCATCTTGAAGTGACCAGCGAACAAGGCCATGGCAGCACTTTTAAGCTGGTATTTCCTGCAAATCGCATAATAAATCAGGATTGAGGATTGAGGATTGAGGATTGAGGATTGAGGACTAAAACTTCTCTCCCTTCTCCCTTCTCCCTTCTCCCTTCTCCTATAGCAGTACCCGCTCTATGCCGCCATTATTGGCTTTGGCAACGAAATCACTCATCCAGTTATCCCCCAGTAAATGCTTTGCCATTTCCACCACGATGTAGTCAGCACTGGTACCGCTATCCTCGTTGTAGCGTGACAAGCCTTGCTGGCAGGAAGGGCAGGAGGTCAGAATCTTGATCTCACCGGTAAAGCCATCGGCACGCAAGGCATCAGCACCCTTGATCATTTCTTCTTCCTTGCGGAAACGCACCTGTGTGGCAATATTGGGCAGCGAAACGCCGAACGTGCCGGATTCGCCGCAACAGCGATCATTCAGCGGTACCGCTGTGCCCATCAGTTCGCTGACGACTTTGAGCGGCTGGTAGGTTTTCATCGGTGAGTGACAAGGATCGTGGTACATGTAGCGTGTACCCTCGACGCCAGCCAGTTTAACGTTTTTCTCCAGCAGGTATTCATGAATATCGAGCAGGCGGCAGCCGGGGAATATCTTGTCGAACTGATATTTAAGCAATTGATCCATGCACGTGCCGCAGGATACGATCACCGTTTTGATGTTCAAGTAATTTAAGGTATTCGCTACGCGATGAAATAAGACGCGATTGTCAGTGGTGATCTGACTGGCTTTGTCCCCCTGGCCTGAGGCGTTTTGCGGATAACCGCAACATAGATAGCCGGGCGGCAATACAGTAATCGCGCCGGTTTCATATAGCATGGCCTGCGTGGCAAGTCCCACCTGACCGAACAGCCGTTCTGAACCGCAACCGGGGAAATAGAATACCGCATCCGAGTCTTCTGTCGCTAACTGTGGATTGCGTATGATGGGAATCACACTGTTGTCTTCGATGTCGAGTAAGGCGCGCGAGGTCTTTTTCGGCAGATTGCCCGGCATCGGTTTATTGATGAAATGGATGATACGCGACTGGATCGCAGGCTTGCCCACAGTTGCCGGTGGATGGGCTAACTGACTCTTGAAGAGTCCCAGGCGTTTAGCTATGCCATGCGCGAGTCGCTGCGCCTTGTATGACCATTCGATCATGACGGTGCGCATCAGCTTGATGGTGGCAGGATCGGTGGCATTCAAAAACAGCATCGAGGTGGTTGAGATCGGATTGAAGTTTTTCTTGCCCTGCTTGCTTAAAAAGTTGCGCATCGCCATCGAGACATCGCCGAAATCGATATTTACAGGACACGGGTTCAGGCACTTGTGGCAGACAGTGCAGTGATCGGCGACATCGTTAAATTCATCAAAATGCTGGATGGAAATACCGCGCCGGGTCTGTTCTTCATACAAAAATGCCTCAATAAGTAACGAGGTGGCGAGTATTTTATTGCGTGGCGAATACAGCAGGTTGGCGCGGGGCACATGGGTGGTGCATACCGGTTTGCATTTGCCGCAACGCAGGCAGTCCTTGATCGAATCAGCAATTCCACCCAGCTCGCTTTTTTCCAGAATCAGGCTTTCCATTTCCATCAAATTGAAGCTGGGAGTATAGGCGCGCTCCAGATTGCTGCCAGGCATCAGTTTGCCCTTGTTGAAGCGGCCTTCCGGGTCAATTTTTTGTTTATAGGCGATGAAAGGCGCAATCTCTTTTTCATTCAGATAGTCAAACTTGGTGATACCGATGCCGTGTTCACCGGAAATAACCCCGCCCAGATCCCGGGCCAGCTGCATGATGCGATCCACTGCCCTGTAGGCCTGTTGCAGCATCTCGTAGTTATCTGAATTGACCGGAAGGTTGGTATGCACGTTGCCGTCACCTGCATGCATGTGCAGCGCGATAAATACCCGGCTTTTGAGCACTTTTTGATGAACCGTAGTGCAACCATCCAGCACCGGCTGGTAAGTGCTGCCGCTGAATATTTGCCGTAGCGGTTCGCGTAATTCGCTTTTCCAGGAGGCGCGGATAGTGTGGTTTTGCAGTGCTTCGAAGACGGTGCAATTGATAGCTTGCAGGTCGGGTTTTAACCCGATTATCCCGACATGTTCGTCTGAAGCCCAACCTGCGCTGTCCAGATTTTTCTGTAACCATTCCCAGCGAGTGCGCACCTCAGACAGCAGTTTTTTAGTATCGTCGCATCGGCTACCCAGCAGCTCCGCATCGCCTAACTGTTTGTCATCCTGGTAGTACAGGGGCAAGTCACCTGCAAAAAATATATCCAGCGCATCAAGTAAGGCTATCTTGTTGTGCAAGGATAGTTCTATGTTGATGCGCTCTACGCCGTCGCAATAGTCGCCCATGCGCGGCAGCGGAATCACCACATCTTCGTTGATCTTGAAAGCGTTGGTATGCTTGGCTATCGCCGCAGTACGAGCACGATCAAGCCAGAACTTTTTGCGCGCTTCTGCGGATACGGCGATAAAACCTTCGCCCTGACGCAGGTTGGCCAGACGCACAATTTCAGAGGCCGCCGAGGCCGCCGCATCCGCGTCATCACTCACGACGTCGGCGATCAGCACCATCTTGGGACGGCTGGCGCGACGCGATTTGCTGGCGTAGCCTACTGCTTTCAGATAGCGTTCATCCAGATGTTCGAGTCCTGCAAGAAATACCGGGGAAGTGGTGAGTGGTGAGTGGTGAGTGTTGCGCTTATTGAAAAGTTCAGTGATTTCGATAATTGCGGGTACGGCTTCTCTGACCTGACCGAAAAATTCCAGGCAGACGGTGCGGGTATGGGTATGCGCGCGATGCAGGATGAAGCGCGCCGAAGTGATGATGCCGTCGCAGCCTTCCTTCTGTATGCCGGGCAGACCCGACAAGAATTTATCGGTGACATCCTTGCCCAGACCCGCCTTGCGGAACGCGCTGCCAGCTATGGTTAAGGTCTCAATTTCACCATGGGGTGTTTTACCATCTAATTCAAAACGGCTGATGCGGAAACTGGTGCTGACCACATCGTGAATTTTGCCGAAATTGTGATTCAGGCGTTCAACCTCCATCCACAGCCCGTCTGGTGTGACCATGCGCCATGACGCCAGATTATCCAGTGCAGTACCCCACAGTACGGCCTTTTTGCCACCCGCATTCATTGATACATTGCCGCCTATGCAGGAGGCATCGGCTGAGGTCGGATCGACAGCAAATACCAGACCGCTGTTTTCGGCCGCTTCCATCACACGCCGCGTGACCACGCCTGCACCGCAATGGATGGTGGCATAAGGTGCGCTCAGGCCGGGCAGGACGGTTTGTTCGATTGGAGAAATTGTATCGAGTTTTTCGGTGTTGATCACCGCTGAAAATTTATCCAGCAGTACGGCGCCTCCCGTGTAGCCGGTGCCGCCGCCACGCGGTACGATGGTGAGCTTGAGCTGTATACAGGCGCGTACCATGGCCGCGATTTCCTGTTCCGTGTCAGGATGCAGCACGACAAACGGATATTCCACGCGCCAGTCTGTTGCATCGGTGACATGCGAGACACGCGCCAGTCCGTCGAACTGGATGTTATCCTTGCGAGTGATGCGGCTCAATTCGCGTAAAGTGCGTTTGCGCAGTTGCAGGGTTTGTTCAAATTCGGCGGCAAATTGATTGACCGCAGCTCGCGCCAGTTCAAGCAGTCGTTTTACCGTGTCATTACTCTGGCGGCGCTCATCAATCGCGTTCAGCCGGTGATGCAGCGCATCAATCAGGGCCCCGCGGCGTTTTTTATTGCCGAGCAGGTCATCCTGCAAATAAGGATTACGCGATACCACCCAGATATCACCCAGTACTTCGTAGAGCATTTGTGCAGAGCGACCGGTACGGCGTTCGCCCCGCAGGGTATTGATGATGTCCCACGCCTCACCACCGAGCAGACGCAAGACAATCTCGCGGTCGGAGAACGAGGTATAGTTATAGGGGATTTCACGTAAGCGCACAGTCATGATGTTCCTTGCGGCAGTCCAATTAGGGTTAGCCTTGATTGATATGTCGGGTATTTTACCTGATTGCAGCGCTATGCTCGACCCTGAACTGATTGAGGGTAAAATAGCAGCCATCATGAAGACTACTTTAGCGGATACAAGTTCACGGGTTTTTTTTGCCCTTTGGCCAAGCGTGGCAGAATGTGCGGCGCTGAACCGCTGGCAAACAACGCTGCGGTGTGGCGGGCGTGTGATGCGGCCTGATAGTTTGCACACTACTTTGCTGTTTTTGGGTAATGTTGACGTGGCGCGACTCGAAGCGCTGATGCTGGCGGCAGAAGAAATCAGCGCGGATGACTTCGATTTGTGTTTTGATGAGGTGCGCTACTGGCAGCATAATCATATTGTTTATGCTGCACCCGATGTTATACCGGAAAAATTGCAGCAATTAGTGAAATCTCTGGCAAGGCAGTTGAGCTTACATGATTTTCAATTTGAGCAACGCGAATATCAGCCGCATGTGACCTTGCTGCGCAATGCACAGCCTTGCCCGCTGCCCAAAGTGCCGCAAGTCGTCTGGACTGTGCGCGAATTTGTACTGGTGCAATCCAAGTCGGGTGAGTATCGGGCGCTGGCACATTTTCCGCTATCGGTAAGCGTATGATGAAGTCAATGCTATTACTTTTCTTTTTCACGGTGAATCAGGCCTATGCTGACAACGAAGCGTTTGTATTATGCGCCAAGCATTTTTCAGGTAATGATGTTGAACGTTTGAAATGTTTTGATCAAGCCGCAGCGCCCATCGTAATCACAGAGATATTTGTGCCGCAGCCGGCCGTTGTTAAGCTGCTGCCCGGACAAGCGGTCGCTGCAAAAGACTCCTATCTTACACGCGTCTGGAATCTGGATAATCGCGCCAGTCTTGATTCCAGCAGCCTGGATCGCTTGCAGCCTCATTTGCAAAATTATCTGATTGTGCGGAAAACCAGCAGTATCAATGCCGATCCGACTTCTCCTGCAATTGGCCGCAACTTTGCAACAGCTTATGATCTTGATGTATTGGAAGCGAAGTATCAGCTGAGTTTCAAGACGGATATCGGTACACTGGAAAACTTGAACCTGTTTGGCATGCAAACGCTGCGCGTGTGGGGGGCTTATTCCCAACAATCTTTCTGGCAGGTGTTTAATACCCGCAATTCTTCGCCGTTTCGTGAAACAAATTATGAGCCTGAACTGATCGCAGCTTTCGGTACAGGTAAGGCAAGCGGCTGGAAGCTGCTTAATTTGGGGTTGCTTCACCAGTCCAACGGCCAGCCTGATCCCCAGTCGCGCAGTTGGAATCGGGTGTACGGGCAAGGCGGATGGGAGTGGGGCAATGTTTCACTACTGGCGCGAGGTTGGTGGCGTATTCCGGAGAGCCCAGCGAAGGATGATAATCCGGATATTGTGCATTATATGAGTCACGGTGATCTGGTTATTCGCTGGGAGCCTGACAATAGATCGCAGGCAGTGGCTTTGTTGCTGCGTAATAATCTTATGTTGGGACAGAACATCGGATTTATGCAACTGGATTGGTCCATGCCGATTCCACTGGGGCATGCGGCATTACTGCACACGCAGATTTCCAGTGGTTACGGAGAAAGTCTGATTGATTATAATCACCGTCAAACTACTTTTGGTTTGGGTGTCTCTTTCAGGGAGTGGTAAATTGATACTCTGCAACCGGCCACATTCCGGAGATTAGTTTGTGTTAAGGGCTCGAAAATTGTCGGAGTTTTTTACATTTATCGGATTTATATTGCATGATATTTTTATATGCAATTGATTTATTAGAACTTTATTAAGATGGCATGAAAGGTGCTTGATTTTTATCAAAGTCCCCTGTTCCCGTGTCTTAAATCTTAATATAAAGGAGTCTATGATGAAAACCGGACATTTAACAAAAACTGCATTTGTTGTGGCAGGTCTATTTGCTGTGGCAGGTGTACAAGCTGCCCCCATTACCTTTTTCGGAGAGGATGGGAATATTACTGGAAACACACCGATTGCACATCCGGTCTCGGATGCGGCGCAGGCCAGTTTTTTTTCCAACCTGACAAATATCGGTACTGATGGTTTTGACGCTGTTGCCAATGGGACTACCAATGTCCCGGTCAATTTTGCCAACGGCATCACTGCAACGCTGACTGGCGGAACCATCCAGAATTTTTCCAGTGCGGGGCGTTTCGCAATTTCGAGTCCGAATTACTACAATACGTTTAGCAATACTTTCGCTGTGAACTTCAGCTCACCGATCGCGGCATTTGGTTTTTACGGTACAGATATCGGCGATTTCGGGGGGCAATTGACAGTGACCTTAACGGACCTTAACAATGTACAGACAACATTGACCGTTCCAAACCTGATCGGTAGTGGCGGGTCACAGCCTGAGAATGGCTCAGTGCTTTACTATGGTTTTTACGATACCGCTGATACTTACTCCTCGATCACCTTCGGCAACAGTAGCGGCGGTAACGATGGATTCGGTTTTGATAATTTTTCGGTCGGTACCGCAGGGCAGGTGCACCCTACGCCGGAGCCGGGTAGTCTTGCACTTCTTGGCCTCGGCCTGGCTTCGCTCATCTCACTGCGAAAGCGCAGCAATTTTTAGCTACTGATTGGTAGAAAAAAAGCGGCGCAACTAACGCAGCGCCGCTTTTTTTGTGAGGCAGGCTACAGTTGTCTCAATCTGTAGTTTCCGGCCTGGACAATTCCAGCGCATCAAATAGTGAACCCAAGTGTCTGGTATAGGGACGCCACCGATGGATGGAGCTGTTGTAGATTGGCTGGCGCACCTGCTGAAGACTGTAGGTATAAACGGGTCGATCGTTCTTGTAGAAGGCAAGGCAACGCTCGTCCCACGGCAGTCCAAGGAAGTCAACCAGCTTTCGGCTCCAACCCTCCTGGTCGGTAACCAGAGCCTCATAGGGTACCTCGAGAATAGGGTTTGGCAGTACAGCCTTCCAGTGTTCCATGAGCCGCTGGTAATAGTGTCGGTAGAAGCTTCCCAGTGTTTTCAGGTCATAAGTAAAGCGATTGTCAGAACCGAAATCGTGAAAGTAGCTCGATAGGCAGGTGTCGACGGGATCGCGCGTGCAGTGGATGATCCGTGCGTGGGGAAAGAGCAGTGAGATCACGCCGAGACGCTCG
This sequence comes from uncultured Nitrosomonadales bacterium, assembly GCA_903915035.1. Taxonomy (GTDB): domain Bacteria; phylum Pseudomonadota; class Gammaproteobacteria; order Burkholderiales; family Gallionellaceae; genus Gallionella. The sequence goes on from CAIWRI010000019.1 coordinate 11,116, forward strand.
AAATTGTGAGGTAACTTGTCAATACTGCGCGCCGCTTCTGGCGCATCCCGTTCGAGCCGCGCCAGCTGTTCCCCCGCCAGACGCAGCGCAGTCGCGGAATCCAGCATCGTGATACATTCCGGAAATGGCTGGGTGCCACCCAATTGTTCAGGCATTGCTGCCACGATTTGGCGGAGGTGGTCGAGCTCGCCGTGTCCGTGTACCATAGGGTGGCTGGCAAGGATTTGTTCACTCAGTGTCGTACCCGAGCGCATCATGCCGACGATGAACACAGGTCTTTCCGAAGTGCTGCCGATTCCGGCCTTACTTGTGAACAAATCCCTGCTGAAGGTAGTTATCAGCCGGTTGGCGAGTGCGGCAGCTTTCTCGCTGTCAAAGGGATATTGTATTTTCCTCAGATCATTGGCGGCCCGATACTGGAAGAATACCGCATCATGATCGTCACTTTTCTCATATGCCTTGGCCAGTGCATATTCGAGTGTTGTACGCTGCTCCGCATCGAGTGAGGCGAGGGTACGAATGCGCTCAAGTTCCCGAATATGTACCAAGGGGTTATCCGGTTTGCTGATCATCGCTAGGCAAAGATGCGCCTGGCCGTGGGCAGGGTTCGCAGCAATCGCCTGTTGGTAGTCCGCGACGGCAGCTTCGAAGTTTCCCTCCGTTTGATGAACGAGACCGAGCATGGTGTGGCAATCCGCTTTGTCAGCTTTGTAGATTAGCGCCCGGGTAATAAGCGCCCGTGCCTCAACGCAGCGACCCTGAAGATGCCGGGTTCGTGCCATCGCTTGATAGAGAAGCGGGGACTGCGGATCAAGCGTAAGGCCGCGCTCAAAGCAATGAGCCGCCTTTTCGAACATCTGCAGCCGATTTAGTACCTGACCAAGTTCGTAGAGCGCCGGTGCCATGTCAGGGCGCAGCTTAAGCGTCTCCTCGAATGCGCGTGCGGCATCGTCCAGACGATCAAGCGCGAGGAGGATGATGCCCGCCTGATACGGTGCATCAATCAGCGTCGGATCGAGTACAGCGGCGCGCGCAAAGTACCGGCACGCAGCAAGCAGATCACCGTGACTTTTCAGCGCCATTCCATACTTGAAATATATCCCGGCATTAGTGGGCTTAAGCGCCAATGCGTGCTTGAAATAAGGAACAGCCTCATTGTGTCGACCCAGCTCGGAAAGTGCGGTGCCAAAGTTTGAATGAGCATCGACGTTATTGGCATCAACCTTGACGACCTTTTCGAGTTCAATTGCCGCAGCAGCGAAATCTTTTTGCCCGATATGCGCCATGCCCAGGCCGAAGCGCGCAAGCTGTGAGCCGGGCTCGATAGCAAGCACTTGACGATAGCAGGCCGCTGCCGCAGCAAACTGTTCCATAACGAGATACGCGTTTCCAAGATTGCCATGATAAGGGGCAATACTTCCGTTAAGGTTAACTGCCTTCAGAAACAGCTCCATGGCCCGTTTATGATCACCCCGTTCACGGTAAATGATGCCCAGAAGATGAAGCGCGGCGTGATTGGACGGCGTTGAGGCGAGCAGTAATTTTAGTAAATCCTCACTTTTTTCATATCTGCCCTGTTGAAAGAGCGCCACCGCCTGAACCATCAGTGGATGGGGGGCGGACGGGCGCGGGGTCAATTGCGCGGATTGTCGCGGAGATCTGTGGCTTCCCTTGCTCACGATCGTCTGCCCCGGATTTGCGAAAAATACCGATTAAAATGTAGGCCGTCAGTTTTTTTTTGCATAATTTGCATGCTAAAGTTATTCATTCCCAATAGTATATCGGCTAGTGAATTGTGGCGAAAACAGGACTTGTGTGCCGGCGATATTGCTTTTGTTCCGAGTAAATTACGCACCAACATCATTTACTTAATTTCAACTCGCTTTAACAAATATTTCTTTGAGTTTTTTCCTGAAAAAAACCACTAATAATGCTGTGAAAGTTGCCAGGATTTCCTTGAAAAATTTCATAAAGGCTGTCCATAACTCCTGGTAGGCAGAATCAGGAGCGAGGCCGACTTTAACCTCTACCGTAACGGGGTCGGCGGTTTTGGTGATGATGTCTCCGCTGCAACTCGCTTTGGCATAAAGCAAGACACTTGCGCCAATACGGAAGCTGCCGAGCAGCTTGGGGATTAGTTTGAAGGATACTTCTGTACCCTCGGACTCAACGCGTTGGCATTCGCTTTGTAGCGGATCAATGTCGAAAGCGAGTGGATTGTTAATTGTCGGAATAATCCTGGCACTAACCGCTTCGGTGCCGGTGGGTGGCAGAATGCCGCTTTGCGCGTTCATTTCTATCTGCGTGGGGGGTTCATAACCGGGTTGTCCGACCCATACCAGAAGTTGGCCTGAGGATTCAAGGGATGGATCCAGATTTTTCGTGATTACTTTGGGAGCCTGAACCTTGGTCGCGTATTGGTAAACAGCTTGAGTAGCAGGGGTATTATTTTTTACGGGAATGGTGATCGGGATAGCACGGTGTGGCCTATTCTTGTTAAGTGCGGCCGGTGCAACAACGGCAGCTTCGGGAGGAGGAGCAAGTGCGGCAGCAGGTGCAGCGACAGGTCTTGGGGCCGGGCGCACTTCTTTGTGTGCAGCCGTGGCAGTTGTCGTCTCAGGATACGCGACTGTGCCAGGATGCTTTTCGGCGTTATTTTCAGCACACCCGTCAATACCGCTTGATAGCGCAAATATACAAATTAAGTGTAGTTTTTTCATGTGCTTGTCCATTATAAAAACATAAAAATAATCACGCCGGTGGCAGCCTGGCGATGAGTATATCGTCAATTGGTCCGGTTGGGCGCGGAATGACTCCGTTCGCAGGACGCTACGTGCAGGGCAGGGACAGCTAAATTCTGCTAGAATGCGCATGATAATTTTATCAATCCTAGTTTGGAGAATTTAGCATGGCTGTTGAACGTACTTTGTCAATTATCAAACCTGATGCAGTAGCAAAAAATGTTATCGGTCAAATCTATTCCCGCTTCGAAAGTGCTGGCCTGAAGGTGATTGCTGCACGCATGGTGCAACTGTCCCGCAGCGACGCCGAAGGTTTTTACGCAGTACACGCCGCACGTCCTTTCTTCAATGATTTGGTGACGTTCATGATTTCCGGTCCTGTAATGATCCAGGCTTTGGAAGGCGAAGGCGCAATCCTGAAAAATCGTGACTTGATGGGTGCAACTGATCCGAAAAAAGCTGATAAGGGTACTATTCGTGCTGATTTCGCTGATAGTATTGATGCCAATGCCGTGCACGGTTCCGATGCGGCAGAAACAGCAGCGGTTGAAATTGCCTATTTCTTCCCGGCAATGAACGTTTACTCACGTTAATATTAAGTAATAAATGCAAAAAAATCTCCTTGATCTGGATGCGCATGCGCTAACTGCCTATTTCACGGAAATGGGAGAGAAGCCGTTTCGCGCAAAGCAGGTGTTGCGCTGGATCTATCAGGTCGGGGAGTCCGATTTCGCTGCGATGACTGACATCAAGGCTGTACTGCGTAATAAATTATCGCAATGTGCAAGTATTACCGTGCCGGATATCGTCAAAGAAGAAATCTCCGACGACGGCACGCGCAAATGGCTGCTCAGTGTCGGTGCCGGCAACGCGGTTGAAGCGGTATACATTCCCGAAGCTACGCGCGGCACACTGTGTATTTCATCGCAGGCGGGTTGTGCGCTGGACTGCTCGTTCTGTTCAACCGGTAAGCAGGGGTTTAATCGCAACCTTTCCGTGGCAGAAATTATTGGTCAACTATGGTGGGCAAATCATCAGTTGGGCAAGAACGCCGAAGGTAATTGGACGGTCAGCAACGTGGTAATGATGGGTATGGGCGAACCCTTGCTGAATTTCGATAATACGGTTAGTGCGCTGCGACTGATGCTGGATGATCAGGCCTATGGCTTGTCCAGACGCCGTGTGACAGTGTCGACCTCGGGCGTGGTCCCCGCGATGGACAGGTTGCGTGAGGAATGCCCGGTTGCACTGGCGGTGTCGCTGCATGCGCCCAACGATCAGTTGCGCGACCAGTTGGTGCCGATCAATCAAAAGTATCCGTTGAAAATGCTGCTGGCAGCGTGTCAGCGTTATCTTGAGCGTGCGCCGCGTGATTTTATTACCTTTGAATATGTGATGCTTGATGGCATTAACGATTCGGTGCAACAGGCGCATGAGTTAGTGAGATTAGTGCGCGACGTGCCTTGTAAATTTAATCTGATTCCCTTTAATCCGTTCCCCGGTTCACCCTACAAGCGTTCAAGGGTAGAGGCTATACAGCGCTTCCGCGATGTGCTGATGCAGGCAGATATTATTACCACGACACGCAAGACGCGCGGCGATGATATTGCTGCGGCTTGCGGTCAGTTGGCAGGTCAAGTGCTGGACAAAACCAAGCGTACCGGGCAGCGGCCTGTGGTGTTTCATGATCGTGAACTTGTGCGATGAAAGTGGTGTGTTTGATCACCCTCCTGCTGTTGACCGGATGTGGCGGAATGAAACAGCAGGACAACAATGCAGATAAAAGCGCCAGAGTGCATACAGAACTGGCTGGTCTGTATTTTGAACGTGATCGTATGGGTGTTGCGTTGTCAGAAATTACGCTCGCGTTGCAGGCTGATCCTAAATACGCACCGGCGTTTAATGTTCGCGGTTTGATCTATATGTCGCTGCACGAAGATCAGAAAGCAGATGCTGATTTTTTGCAAAGTCTGCGACTGGATAAAATAGACTCCGAGGCACAAAACAATTACGGCTGGTTTTTATGCCAGCGCGGGAAAGAGAAGGATTCCATCGGCCATTTTATGGCCGCACTTGAAAATCCTTTGTATGCCACGCCGGAGAGAGCTTATCTGAATGCCGGTTTGTGCACTCAAAAGGCGGGTGAACTCAAACAGGCTGAAGACTTTTTGCAGCGTGCTTTGCACCTGCAACCGGAGTTTCCTCAGGTTTTACAGGCGATGGCAGAACTGAAATTTTCACAGGGTGATTATTTTGCCGCGAGTCATTTTTTTAACCTGCAAAAAAGTGAAAATTTAACGGCTGAACAGTTATGGCTGGGCATACGTATCGAGCGAGGTGTCGGAAATGCCAACGCGGAGGCAAGTTATGCCTTGCAATTGCGCCAGCGTTATCCCGATGCAAGGGAAACCCAATTATTGCAACATGAGGAATGATGGAACAGTTACCAGAAAATGATCTTGAAAAGATTGATGCGACAGTTATAAAATCCACAACAGGATATTTATTGCGTGCCGCCAGGGAAAACCTTGGGATGAGCATTGAGGATGTCGTGGCTATAATCAAACTTGCACCGCGCCAAATTATTGCTCTCGAAGCGGATGATTTTAAGGCCTTGCCTGAATTGGCTTTCATACGTGGATTTGTGCGTAGTTATGCCAAAGTTCTGCAACTGGACGTTCAGCCCCTGCTGGACGGGTTGCCAGGTGCCGTTAAGGAAAACGTCGAGACTGCTCCGCTTGATGTTTCTTTCTCGGAAGACAAAATCTCGCACAAGCAAAACGTAAACTGGCTGGCTGCTGCATTGATCGTTGTTTTACTGATTGGCGGGTTTGTCCTTTGGCAAGCCAAAACGGCAGGGCCGGCAGTTGAGGCTGTTGTTGCAACCTCAGGCGTGCCTGAAATAATCGCTGCAACCGGCTCTGAAGTCTCTGCTGTCCCGGGTTCTGAAGTGCCTGCCGCACCTGAGCTTGCCAGCGCACCCGTTGCGGCCTTGCCTGTTACTCAGCCGTTAGCGATTGGGCCATCCGTTGTTGCGGCCGTGTCTGCACCAACCGGAAAAACGGCATTGCGACTGGTGTTTGACAAGGAATCATGGGTTCAAATCACGGATCAGTCCGGCAAGACCCTGATCAGTCAGGTTAATCAACCCGGCAGTGAATTGCACCTGGATGGTACAGCCCCTTTCACGATGGTGATTGGCCATGCTGCAGCGGTGCATTTGTTTTATCGTGAGCAAGCGGTCGATATGAAACCTTATATCAATGCGGGCAGCGATGTTGCGCGCATGACGCTGAAATAACTGGCATGACCTATTATAACCACACGTTATGAATACGATCATGCCAGTTTTCCTCACTCCTGACTCTCTCCCGAATGCGGGAGAGAGTGAATCAGTTTCGTTACGCGAGGTTTATTGACGATGAATACCATTAAACGTCGTCCGTCGCAGCGCGTGTTGGTGGGCGGTGTAATGCTGGGCGGGGGCGCGCCTGTCGTTGTGCAATCCATGACCAATACTGATACGGCCAATATTGATGCAACGACCAAACAGGTTTTTGAGCTGGCAAAAGCGGGTTCAGAGCTTGTGCGCATCACGGTCAATACCGTTGAGGCTGCTGCAGCGGTCGCACATATCCGTAGACGGCTGGATGTGCTGGGTTGTCGGGTTCCGCTGGTCGGCGACTTTCATTATAATGGTCACCGCTTGCTCACCGACTATCCGGACTGCGCACAGGCACTGGCAAAATACCGCATCAATCCGGGTAATGTCGGACGCTGTCGCGCTGAGGATGATCCGTTTACCATCATGATACAGACGGCGATACGCTACGATAAGCCGGTGCGTATCGGGGTGAACTGGGGAAGTCTGGATCAGAAGCTGGTGGTGCGCATGATGGATGAGAATGCGTGTCTGGCTGAGCCACGGGACGTTAAGGAAGTCACCCGCGCCGCACTGATTGCATCCGCACTGGAAAGTGCGCAGCGCGCTGAAGAACTTGGCATGGCGCATAACCGTATCGTGTTGTCCTGTAAGGTAAGTGAAGTGCAGGATCTGATTGCGGTTTACCGGCAACTGACGCTGCAATGCGACTATGCACTGCATCTGGGATTGACAGAAGCCGGTATGGGTTCAAAAGGCATCGTTGCGTCTACTGCGGCACTTTCAGTGTTGTTGCAGGAGGGAATCGGCGACACAATACGCATTTCATTAACCCCCGAGCCCGGTGGCGATCGAACTCAGGAAGTATTGGTCGGACAGGAGATTTTACAGACTATGGGGATGCGCGCTTTTGCGCCTATGGTCATCGCTTGTCCTGGTTGCGGACGAACGACCAGCAGTTTTTTTCAGGAATTAGCGCAAAGCATACAACGTCATTTACGCACACAAATGCCTATCTGGCGCGAGCAATATGACGGCGTGGAAAACATGACTGTCGCGGTGATGGGGTGTGTGGTGAACGGCCCCGGCGAGAGCAAGCTGGCGAATATCGGTATCAGTTTGCCCGGTACCGGTGAGACGCCGGCAGCACCGGTTTATATTGACGGGCAGAAGGCGATGACCTTGCGCGGCGACAATATCGCTGAAGAGTTTACCGCTATCGTGGATGGCTATGTAACAGGGAAATACCTGAAGAAGTTGACCTAGCAAGGATGCGGCCGGAAAAATGATTCGCAATAGTGCTGGACTCAGTGCCCGGCACATGGTGATAGTCAGTTACCGTACAAACAATTTTCAAACAGGTATATCGGCATAACCAGACACTGCCGTCAGTCGCGGTCAGCGTTATGAAAGGCCATGAAAGACCGTGACTGAGGCTCGTTATTTAGCTGAAGTTAAAACTTGGCATTCGGGACAGGGTAGTTTGCAATCACGAAATCGATATCCTTGTCTCCTCTGCCGCTGAGATTAACCAGTATCGTTTTATCCCCGGGCAGGGTCTTTGCGAGTTTCATCGCATAGGCTACCGCATGTGCCGATTCCAGCGCAGGAATAATGCCTTCCAGTTGGGACAGCTTATAAAAGGCATCAACCGCTTCATCATCATTACACAGGCCGATTTTTGTTCTGCCGGTCTCTTTAAGGTAAGCGTGTTCAGGCCCCACAGACGGGTAATCGATCCCTGAGCCTATCGAATATACCGGCGCCGGTTCCCCGTTGGCATCTTTTAGCATCAGCGAATTAAAGCCGTGCATAACCCCCTCTTCGCCATAGGTTAAGCTGGCCGCATGATCCCCTAAATTTTCGCCTCTACCCAGCGGTTCAACCCCGTAGAGGTTGACCGCGGCATCGTCAATAAAGGCGGCAAAAATACCCATTGCGTTCGAACCGCCACCGACACAGGCGATTACATTATCGGGCAGTTTTCCTTCCAATTCATCAAACTGTTCTTTCGCTTCAAAGCCGATGACGGATTGAAAATCTCTTACCATCATCGGAAAAGGATGCGGGCCGACAACGGAACCGATACAGTAAATTGAATTTACCGGATCTTTCATATACTCGGCAAAGGCGGAATCTACCGCCTCTTTTAGGGTTTTCAGCCCATGTGTAGCAGGAACAACACGCGCGCCTAGAATTTTCATCCGTACCACATTCGGATGTTCTTTGACAATATCAACCTCACCCATATGGATCTCACACTCAAGGCCGAAATAGGCGGCGGCTGTTGCCAGCGCCACACCATGTTGACCGGCTCCGGTTTCAGCGATGACCCTTTTTTTACCCAAGTGTTTGGCAAGAATCACCTCCGCCATACAATGATTGAGCTTATGTGCGCCGGTATGATTAAGATCTTCACGTTTAAGGTAGATCCTGGCTCCGCCGCAGTGTTCAGTCAGATTTTTGGCAAAAGATACTGGTGTCGGACGTCCCTGATAATGCTTCCGGACATATTTAAGCTCATTAATAAACGCAGGCGAGTTTTTTAACTCCTGATAAGCACGGGTGATTTCGGCAAAAGGCGCTTCTAAGACGGGAGGAATGAACGAACCGCCAAATTTGCCAAAAAAACCATTTTCATCAGGATGAGACTCTAAATACGATTTTTTCATTCACTTGATCCTTTTCATTAAAATAACAGGACACTATCCGGCTTGAACTGCGCAAATATACTGCGTGTTAAGCTAAGCCTGCAATTAAACAGCGGCTAACGCCTGCTGTAAGTCTGCTTTTATATCGTCGATGTGTTCAATACCGATGGACAGGCGGACCATATCTTCGGAGACTCCGGCTTTTTTAAGCTCATCCGGTGACAGCTGACGATGTGTGGTGCTGGCGGGGTGACAAGCCAGCGATTTAGCATCACCGATATTAACCAGGCGGGTAATCAGTTTCAACGCATCCTGGAAACGCGCACCGGCAGCAGCACCGCCCTTGATGCCAAAAGTCAGAATACCTGACGCGCGGCCAGTCATGTATTTTTGTACCAGTGGATAGTCAGCATGGTCAGGCAATCCGGCATAATTAAGCCAGCTGACTTTGTCATGCGACTTGAGAAATTGTGCAACAGCCAGCGTGTTGTCGCAGATGCGATCCATGCGCAAGGCCAGGGTTTCAATGCCTTGCAGAATAAGAAAACTGTTGAACGGTGAAATTGTCCCGCCGGTATTGCGCAAGGGCACAACCCGCGCACGTCCAATATAAGCCGCAGCGCCCAGCGCTTCGGTATAAACCACACCGTGATAAGAAACGTCAGGTTCATTCAGGCGGCGAAAACGTGCCTTGTGTTCTGCCCAGGGGAAGGTGCCGGAGTCTACAATCGCACCGCCCAGCGAATTGCCATGACCGCCCAGATACTTTGTCAGGGAATGCACAACGATGTCGGCACCATGTTCTATCGGGCGGCAAAGATAAGGACTGGCAACGGTATTGTCGACGATCAGCGGGATTCCCGCGTCATGCGCCACTTTAGCCAGCGCGGCGATATCAACCACATTACCCAAAGGATTGCCGATGGATTCACAATAAAGCGCCTTGGTCTTATCATCAATCAGTGCTTTGAAACTTTCCGGATCACGGTAATCTGCAAAGCGTACCTGAATGCCGAATTGCGGCAGGGTATGCGCAAATAAATTATAAGTGCCGCCATACAGCGTGCCGACTGAAACAATATTGTCGCCCGCTTCGGCAATGGTCATGATCGCATAAGTTACCGCCGTTGAACCCGAAGCGACAGCCAGTGCACCGATGCCGCCCTCCAGCGCCGCAATGCGCTTTTCCAGCACCTCTGTGGTAGGATTCATGATACGCGTGTAGATATTGCCGGCAACCTTAAGATCAAACAAATCGGCACCATGTTGCGTATCATCAAACGCATAGGACACGGTCTGATAAATCGGCACTGCAACTGATTTGGTAGTCGGATCCGGAGTGTAACCGCCATGCACTGCAATCGTTTCAAGTTTCATCGGGGCAATCCTGTCTTATGAGTTAAGTGAACACTTCCTGTAGCTATCTGCAATGTTGTCAGGCGGGGCTGATGATAAGACAGATGACCAGCCGCAATTGTACACCGCAAGAAATCTGCCATAGACATTTCGCGTTCAGCTCGCGTCGATCGCAATTGGCACACGCATGAATTGGCACGAAATCTGCCACAGCCCAGCTTTAAAGCGCGGAAAAAGTCAAGGATGGAAAATAATACTCACGGGTGGCATTTTTCAGTCTGCCGGCAACCTGCTATTTCACAGGTGTTGAGAGGAAGGCAGCCGATAAGGCAGAACCTTTGAGCGACGGACTGCGGCGTCTCGGTCAGTTCGAAATGTGTGAGGTCGAATGACGCTGCCTACCCCGATTGAATCATTGGATATTGCAATTGGTTTACCGTAAAAAAGCAGCCGGTCTTACGCATAATAATATCGAACTGAATTACGACCGCCTTCTTTTGCGCGGTACATTGCATCATCTGCCTGCTTGAAAATTGCCAGTTCATTTGCCTCGTGACCGTTAAAGAGTGTCACACCGATGCTTGATGAGCCGTTATGTACAACACAATTGTCTGACTTATCAACTTCTTGTAGTTTCAGAAAAAAAGTCTCGGCCAGACAATGGCGGATTTTTTCCGCCACAATGCTCGCCTCGTCTCTGGATAGCATCTCGTCAGCATTCAACTCACTAAGAACCAGCACGAACTCGTCGCCACCGAACCTGGCAACGGTATCTGTTTCCCGTATACAACTCCGTATTCGACGCCCGACTTCGATTAACAGCAAGTCACCCGCAGTATGTCCATGTGTGTCATTCATGTGCTTAAATCTATCCAAATCCATGAACATCACAGCGCCGAATATCCCGCGTCGTTTATTTGCTGCCATGGCCTGTGCCAGGCGATCGGTTAACATGCGGCGGTTTGGCAGTCGGGTCAACGGGTCGTAGTACGCCATTTTATTGATCAGCGCTTCATTCTTTTTTCGCTCGGTGCGCTCAAAAACCAAGTGCAACATTTTTAGAGGAGAATGTTGCATGGGAAAAATTTACAAGCAGTTGAGTATCGAAGAGAGAACAATGATTCAGGGGTTCCGCCTTTACGGCTTCTTTGAGAGACTCTGCTGTTCCTTCTACTGTTTTCTGTTGAGACCCCCACATTTCCTCACTCATTAAAACGTTTAAGGC